>CADCGS010000046.1:15543-16092 GCA_902801055.1 uncultured Ruminococcus sp.
ACGAGGAGAACATCCTGATTTCAATGATACTGAAATTACCAGGGAAGAATATGAAAGGATCATTACCCATAAGGATGAGGATCCCCATATGCTGAAGCTCGTCAAGGCGGCGGATAAGCTTTCCGCGCTTATCAAATGCATTGAGGAGGAGCAGACCGGAAGCAATGAATTCAAAAAGGCAAAGGAGGAATCCTTCCGCTACCTTCACAGCCTGAATCTGGAGGAAGTAAACATTTTCCTGAGGGATTTTCTGCCATCCTACAGTCTTTCACTTGACGAACAGGATATAAAGCTGTAATATTATCTAAGGGCAACACCGCAAAATGACCGCCTTACGGTTTAGTACCACATCTGTTTTCTCTTTTTCCGTCATTCTGCATAAAACCCGCTTGATGACCGACAGGTTATTGGCTTGTTTTGCACATTATGACGAAAAAACAGGCGGCGCATCTGTGGTTACTATCTTTGTGCGGTTTTGCCTAAGGTTTTATCAGTCCTCAGACTTTTTCTATTTATCATGCCGTTTTTTAGAATTTTATTTGAATATCT
>CADCGS010000047.1 GCA_902801055.1 uncultured Ruminococcus sp.
GCGCGGGTGTCCGGTGGACACCTCTCAGCCGCAGGCTGAGAAGCGCCGACCGAGCCGGCAGGCGAGAAGAGTCCTCGTCGCCGTCCGCAGACGGCGAAATACTCCAGACGAAATCCCTCGTGCCGGGGGTGAATTCAAAAACAGTCCAGTGGACTGTTTTTGAAGAGGGGACGCCCTGGGAAAGAGGGCGTCCCCTTGCCGTGTTCCTCCACGAATTATTCTTTCTGCCGCAAGGCAGAAACGGAGCGCGCCGCGTGCCTGAACTGTAAGTATTGTCCGGCAGTAAAAAATATTAGTAGGGGATGCCCAATCAAATAGGGCATCCCCTTGTTGTGTTCCTTCACGAATCAAACTTACAATACATTACTGTCAAAGCCGCTTCTGCCAAAAAAGTAACGACCGCGACCGGAATAAAGGCGGTGTTGCCTTAGGGGTATTGATTTTTTAGCAAACCCTATTTCTTCTGCATATATTGTAACAAAGGTAGTATCGCCTTTGAATGAAAGAAGTTTCAAAAAAATCGGTATGCGCACAAAAAGCGTATACCGGATAGAAAAGGAGCGAAGTATATGATATGCAATTATGAAAACTGCCGCTGCGAAAGCGGTAAAAATGACTGCGGCTGTATGAAGGGCATAATGGTGCTTGTAAGTATCATTGGCGGAATAGTATTTGCTGCTGCAGTGGTTCTTCTGTTCATTAATTCATTCCTGACCCAGACAGGGTTCTTCGTATGGACGGCACTCATCAGCGCACTTGTCTATCTCTTTACGGTCATAGCTGTATCTGCGGCTAAGCCCGAGGGAAAAGCAGGACTTTGTGTCCGCTGCAATACCGCCGGATTGTTTACCGGTATTTTCGGTACGGTATTTTCGGGTGCGCTTGCGGTATCGGCTGTGCTTACCGCCGGCGAGATATTCTCCGCGATAATTCTTGCGCTGACTGCATTTTTCTTTGCCTTTATGATAATCAGCGCCCTGTTCCTGGTCAAGTGCATTACTGAATGAATCATGCCAGCGCCGTAACGGTGCGGTCAAGCCCGGCGATATCCTTCACTACCCGGATATCCCGGGCACCTTCCTTTTTAAGCAGCGCAGAAACACTTTCGCCCTGCTCCTCTCCGATCTCGAGCGAGATCATCCCGCCGGGACGCAGCTTTTTCAGCCAGCAGCCGGCTATTATCCGGTACATATCAAGTCCGTCCTCTCCTCCGTCCAGAGCCATGACCGGCTCGGACTGTACCTCCTTTTGCAGCAGCGGTATTTCCGCGCTTCGTATATATGGGGGATTTGATATAACAGCATCAAAATATCCGTCAGGGTATTCACTGTGCATCAGGGCAATATCGCCCTTTACAGCCCTGACGCCTGTAGTATTGTTGTAAACGATATTTCGCTGTAAATAGGGGAAGGCTTCGTCGGAAAGCTCGACGGCTGTGATTTCCGCACCGGGATAATGCATGGCTAAGGCTATCGCTATTGCGCCGCTGCCGCTGCAAAGGTCGATAATTCGCGGAGCGGGGGCATTTCCGAGAAACGATATACATTCCCTTACGCATACCTCTGTATCGTCACGAGGGATAAGAACTCCCTCTCCGACAAAAAGCCCGGCATCCATGAATGTCCATTCTCCCAATATGTACTGCAGCGGGATACCGGCGCAGCGTTTCTGCACAGCATCATTGAATAAAGCAAGTGCGCCTTCATCTGCTGTGCATGGGATACCGTATGCAAGCTCTGTGCGCGTTACGCCCAGAAAATGCTCCATCAGGCATCGTATATCATAGTCTGAAAAGTCACAGCCGCTGTTTTTGAGTGCAGCGGCTGTGTTATTGTATAATTCTCTGTTTGTCATTGTTTGATGATGTCCTCTCCGTTTTCGGGAATAACGTCCTTCATTGCCTGGATCGCTACCTCGATCATATCATCGGCAGGCTCCTTTGTGGTTATATGCTGCATCCATACTCCCGGGGCAGCGATAAGCCTTGTTACGATATTATCATGTCTGCCGCATATTTTGATAAGCTCATATCCTATCCCGACCGTTAAGGGCAGCAGGCAGAATTTCACTACAGGTCGGATCACGGGATGATTTATCGGGATAAACAGACCGATTACGATACCCACGATGAGCATAAGTATAAGGAAGCTCGTTCCGCAGCGGGGATGAAAGCGTATCTGCTTGCGGACATTTTCAACCGTCAGTTCAAGTCCGTGCTCATAGCAGAAAATGGTCTTGTGCTCTGCGCCGTGGTACTGGAATACACGCTTTATATCCTTGTTGATCGTACAAAGAGCCATATATATGAGGAAGAGTATAACGCGCAGTACGCCCTCAAAGGCTGACTGCCAGAAAACCGGAAGTCCCATTACCGGCTCGGTCAGAAAGGCAGCATATCCCGATACCCATCTGAAAAGCCAAGTCGGTACAAAATAGAATACGCCGATACAGAAGGCTACCGCAATCACAGTCGAAATGACCATAATAATGCTTATCAGCTTGTCGCCGAGATGCTTGTCTATCCATTTATCGACCTTTGAAGCCTCCCCGGCGTCCTCCTCTTCTCCCTCCATAGCCTTGTCTGCGGACATCATAAGAGCCTTTTCGCCGGTCACTAGGGAGTCTATCATATTCACGATCCCGCGCACCAGCGGCAGACGAAGTATCTTATGCTTTTTTGCCCAGTCGAGGGGCTTTATCTCCTCTAACTCAACAGAACCGTCAGATTTCCTTACGGCGACCGTACATTTTTGCGGCCCCCTCATCATGATACCCTCCATCAGAGCCTGTCCTCCGATAGAGGTCACTATTTTTGTTTTTTGCCTTTTCATTATTGTTCCTTTCCTCTCGTTATTATTCCTTTCCCTTTGATATTGCTGCGGTCACTGTCCGGCGGCTTCCTCTTCCTGCGGCTGTTCCTCGGTCACTATCGGTATGGAGATGGATACCGTTGTTCCGACGCCCTCGGTGCTGTCGATATCCAGCTCGCCGTTATGCAGGCGGACTATCTCGTCCGCTACGGCAAGACCGATGCCGGAGCCTCGCACAGTCTGATTTGCCTTATAGAATTTCTGCTTTACCTTTGGCAGATCCTCGGCTGAAATACCGCAGCCGTTATCGGCAACAGTGATGATTATATGGTCAGCGACAAGCTCTACGGTTATATTCACCACCCCGTCCGAGGAGGAATATTTCAGTGCATTGTCGATGATATTTATGAATACCTGGCGCAGGCGGTTCCTGTCGCCTATTACGACGGGCAGAAGATCGGGAGCCTCGTAGGTGATATGCTTGTTTTCCTTTGCGGCGCGTTCCTTCTGCATATAGATGGATTCGTCCAGCTCTGCGAGGATATCGACCTTATCCATGATAAGCACCATTCTGTCCTGCTGTATGCGGGAGAAATCGAGCACTTCCTCAACGATACCGCCGAGGCGCTCTGTTTCCTTGATGATTATTCCCATACCCTTTTCAAGCGTGCGCTTATCATTGAAGCCGTCGAGCTGCATGGTTTCAGCCCAGCCCTTTATTGCTGTAAGCGGAGTACGCAGCTCATGTGATACTGAGGAGATAAAATCATTTTTCATCTTATCGGCAGTTCCCAGTTCGCCGGCCATATAATTGATCGTATCACACAGATCGCCGATCTCGTCATCATAGAATTTATTAATACGGGCATTGAAATCGCCGCGTGCGATCTTTTTTGCCGTTTCGCTTATCTCCTGTACCGGGCGGACGATAGAGCGCAGGAAATAGGTGCTGGAGATAAAGATGAAAAACATTATCAGTATGCCGGCAAGAGCCACAAGGGATATCGCGATGAATATTTTTCTGTCGGCTTCCTCCAGGGAAACGACATATCGTATCGCACCGAGACATTCGCCGCTGTCGTTAGTAATGACCCGTGTAAGAGCCATGACCTTTTCGCCGGAGCTGTTTTTTCCGTACCAGTCGGCTCTTTTTTCGTCCGAAACGAGAGCAGCCTTATAATCCGGCATTTCCTGATCCTTTTCCGGCGTAAAGCCGGTGGAATTGATGATCGGTTCGCCATCCTGACTGATAACTATAAGCTCCATCATTTCCTTGTCCGGGAATCCCTCGACATACTCTATAGCCTCATCCATAAATGATATGTTTCCGCTGAACATTCCGGACAGCTCGCCCGACCGTCCGCTCAGGGTCTGTCTGATACCGTTGTAGTACAGGCTTTGCACAACGACCGCAAAGGCGACCGTCAGCACACACAGAATTATAAGTATAACGCCGAAGGTATTCATTACCCAGCGTTTTGTGATACCCTTCAATTGACCAACCTCCTATGAGCCGCCTCACAGCGGCAGGCATTAAGGCAGCACCGCACAAAGGATATTTGCTGCCATTATGGGGTCATGCCTCCCATTTATAGCCAAGCCCCCAGACGGTCACGATATATTTCGGGGAGGAGGGGTTGGCTTCGACCTTCATGCGCAGACGGCGGATATTTACATCAACGATCTTTTCCTCGCCCACATACTGCTCGCCCCAGACATATTTGAGTATAGCGCTTCTGTCGAGAGCGATCCCGGGATTTGAAAAGAAATATTCCATGATCTGGAACTCTACCTGAGTAAGTTCGATAAGCTTGCCGTTTTTCTTTAGTGAATGGTTTTTGAGGTTCAGAGTGAAATCGCCTGAGCGTATTTCCTCCTTGAAATTATTTTCGCTGCGCAGCTCGGCAATGGCGATCCTGCGGTAAAGTGCATCTACTCTTGCGACCAGCTCCATCGGGCTGAAGGGCTTTGTAACATAGTCATCGGCTCCGTGCATAAGTCCGGAAACCTTGTCCATTTCCTGGGTTTTGGCGGTAAGCATGATAATACCAAGTCCGCTGTTGCGTTTTCTCAGTTCCTTGCATACGCTCAGTCCGTCCATTTCCGGCATCATTATATCAAGCACGGCAATATCAAAATCACCGTTTGCTTCATCATATTTTTGCAGCGCAACAGCGCCGTTTTCGGCCTCGGTGACATTATAGCCCGCACGTTCAAGATTGATAACAACAAATTCGCGGATAGCCGTTTCGTCCTCGGCAACGAGTATGTTTTTCATTGATAAAACCTCTTTCTTTTGGGATCTTTTCTGCATCAGGCAGTATTATTTCATAAGTATAAGCGAGCCTTCAAGCTCCTTTTCGGTAATGGATGTATTTTTGTCCGTTTTATAAAGCTTTGCGGCAATAATGTATTCGTTATTCTTTTTTTTCACATTTTTTTGCAGGTCATATTCGGCCTGGTCGGCTTTTGCCCATTCGGATGAAGTAAAGCACCTGATCTCCATTATTTCCTTTCCGAGAACGGAGGAATCCTTGTTCCATTTGTAGAAAACAATACAGCGGTCGTCGGCATGATTTATCGCCGTGACATTTCCGTTCCAGCTGTCGGGCATTATAAAATAATATCCGTCATTATAATTTGTCACGGTCACCATTTTCTGTTTGAGCGTGCCGTCATTTATATGAAGCTGCTTCCATGTGGTCATACTGCATACGCTGCTTGCATCCTTATCGGGCGGTGCGGGCATCGGAGATACCACCGGCACCTCTGTGATACCGTCGGTGTCGATATCGCGGGCGGTAATGACGTCTTTTCTTGTCGTGACATTATTGACTGTGCCGTTTGTGCCTGTCGTTACAAGAGGATTTGCGAGCATCTGTGTTTTTTTATCGAAATATATCAGCTGTGTCGTCAGCAGGTCGCCTGCCTTTGCACCCTCGATGATTATTCCAGGACAGCGGTTGTCTATCATTCCGCAGCTGATGGAGGAGAATTTTATGACCTCCGAATCGAGATCAAGGGAAAACTTCGCGATCGGCTTTTTTTCCTGTTCGGAATATTGCAGAAGCTTTGCGGAGGAGGGGGATTTTTCATTCCTGAGTGACAGCAGTACAAGGTCTGCGAGATTGTCCCCGGTGATATCGGTGATAGCGAGATCCGTATAGCTTTCGTCAAGTATCATTTCCCTGACGCTTTCGCCCTCGAAAGAATTTCCTCCTGACCGTCATTATTGATATCGTCAAGTATCATGCGGTCAACGCCGGTGCCGGCATTTGAAAAGCTGCCGAGACATTCCCATTCGTCGTCATTATGCCTGATTATGGAAATATTGAGCTTTGAATCATTTTCCGTGGAGTAAAATGCAGCGGCATATTCCGTCTTGTCCTTTTTTGTTGAGAATATGGTCACAGCGCTGCGGTGATCCCCGTTTTCCGGATATTTCATCGTATAGCTGCTGCCGGCTTCCTCACGGATGATATTCTGTATTTCGGCGCTGTCGCCCGTAGCCCTCGGCGGACGCAGCAGAGTCTGTTCACCGAAGCTGATATCCGCGCAGCCGCTCAGTACTGAGGTACAAAGCAGGGAAATGCCTATCAGCAGAGGAGTTTTTTTCAAGTTGATTCACTTCCTTGATGCGGGCATATCATGCCCTGTCAGTTCTTTTTCGCTATCAGGAATTTTATTTTTATTCCCTCATCAGAAAACATTTTTTCGTGTTCAGTGATAATATTCGGAGCATATCCGGAGGAGTGGAGGTCATAGGTCCGGAATGTTACGGAAAATCCACATTCCTCAAAATATCCGAGACTGTCATTGAACAGATCGTCATCGTCGGTCTTGAAATGGATCTCCGCGCCGTCCTTCAGGATACCGCGGTACTGCACAAGCTGGCGCGGATGGGTCAGGCGGTGCTTCTGGTGTTTTTTTCTCGGCCACGGATTGCAGAAATTGATATATATTCTGTCGCATATTTTTTCATCGGGAAGGAAAAGATCAGATATTTTCTCGATATTGTATGCACACAGCAGGATATTCTCCGGCGCAAGGTTCATTTCCTCATATGCGGCTGCGATCTTTCTTCTTGCCACGCCGAGCATCTTGAATTCAAGATCGAGCGCAAGATAGTTTATATCGGTATTGACGGTCGCCGCCTGAGCCATAAAGCCGCCCTTGCCGCAGCCAAGCTCGATATGGAAGGGCTGCTGATGCGGAAAATGCTCAAGCCAGTGACCGGGTATGCTTTCAGTATCCTTTATAAAAAACGGACAAGCCTCAAGCTCCGGCTTTGCCCAGGGTTTGTTTCTCATTCTCATTGGATCTACCTCAGTTTTCCTTGCAAAATCATATACCTATATATTATAACAAATAATACGCATTGATATTTTCTTTAAAGGAAATATGTCTTGCCGGGCTGCAGAAAAAATATTTCCCCCGGAGGATACATATATTATTCTGAGGTGATTTGATGAACAGCAGTATGAAATTTCCTTTGACTATCGCGGAGCATATCGGCTTTTTCCTGAATTCAGCCGCACTTTATGATATCCTCGCAAAATCAGCACCCTCCGAGGCTGAACGAAAGGATCTCAGCTCCTTTGCACAGGAATGTCGGGATACGGCGCAGCAGCTTGACAGGGTATACCGTCAGAGAACAGGACAGTTTTTTGAGGCGGCGCCGGTGCAGGTCAGGGAAAACGGTTCGTTCCGGTCGGTGCTGAGGACGAGACTGCGCGAGGAGCTTGCGGCAGCAAGGAGACTGAGAGAGGATTATCTTGGCAGCGGCGATAATTTCCGTCTGAAAAGGGCGCTTTTCGGGGCATTCAATGATGCCGTATGCCGGGCGGCTGCCCTTTCGGCTATGCTTACGGTATGAAAACAATGAGCTGTACAATAAATTGTACTAATTTTGCAAAAGAGAATGTATCATGTACTTGAAATTGAGGACAAATAATTGTATAATAGGTGTACTACGAAACGGAAGGAATGAATGAATATGGCAATAGATAAAGAGAAGGCACTTGAAACGGCTCTTCATCAGATAGAAAAACAATTCGGCAAGGGCGCAGTCATGCGTCTCGGACAGAATGCGGCTATGCAGGTCGATGCAATACCGACAGGCTCGCTGTCGCTTGATATGGCTTTAGGGATAGGCGGTCTGCCCAAGGGAAGGATAGTCGAAATATACGGTCCGGAATCCTCCGGTAAGACGACGCTTGCCCTCCACTGCATCGCAGAGGCTCAGAAAAAGGGCGGTTATGCGGCATTCATTGATGTAGAGCACGCTCTCGACCCTGTTTATGCAGCAGCACTCGGAGTCAATATCGACGAGCTGCTTGTTTCCCAGCCGGATACGGGTGAGGATGCGCTCGAAATAGCCGAGGCTCTTGTGCGCTCGGGCGCTATTGATATAATCGTAGTTGACTCGGTCGCGGCTCTTGCGCCGAAGGCTGAGATAGAGGGCGATATGGGCGCGGCTCATGTCGGACTTCAGGCAAGGCTCATGTCTCAGGCACTGAGAAAGCTTGCCGGCTCTATATCAAAGCTCAACTGTGTTGCCATCTTCATCAATCAGCTGCGTGAAAAGGTCGGCGTCATGTTCGGCAATCCCGAGACTACCCCTGGCGGACGCGCACTGAAATTCTATGCTTCTGTAAGAATAGATATCCGCAAGATAGATACACTCAAGGTCGGCGGCGAGGTCGTCGGCTCAAGGACAAGGGCTAAGGTCGTAAAGAATAAGATCGCGCCGCCCTTCCGTGAGGCTGAATTCGATATAATGTACGGTCAGGGTATTTCGCGTATCGGCGAGCTGCTTGACCTTGCGGTACAGCTTGATATCGTTAAGAAGAGCGGAGCATGGTTCTCCTACGGAGAAAACCGCATAGGTCAGGGACGCGATAATGTCAAGGAATATCTGCGCAGCAATCCGGATGTCGCGCAGCAGATAGAGGAAGAACTCATGTCCCAGAAGGAGAGACTGAGCTTTTCGCGTCAGACCGCAAAAAAGAGCAAGGCGGCAAAGGCTGCTGCTGAGGAGGCGCCTGCTGCAGACGGTGCACGTCCTGCGACAGCTCCTGCCGAAAGCGTTCCGGCTGATGCTAAGCCGGACAGCAGCCGTACATCAGGCTCGGATATAGATATCCTGGTGGACTGATATGCTGATAACTGCAATTGAAGAGAGAAAAAAGGGAATGTCTGCCCTTTTTATAGACGGTGAATATGCTGTGAGCATAGACACCGTTACTCTCGTTTCCTCGGGAAAGCGTCAGGGAAGCGAAATAGATGACGAGGAGCTTTATGAGCTTATCCGGGCATCAAAAATAAACCGGGCAAAGGAAAAAGCGCTGTACCTTATCGAATACCGTCAGCGCAGCCGGCATGAGATAGAGGAAAAGCTTATCCCGCTTTACGGCGAGGAGGCAGGCAATGCTGCAATAGAAAGACTGGAGCAGCTCGGGCTTATTGATGATGAAAGCTTTGCAAGGGAATATGCAAGGCAGCTGCTTGAAAATAAAAAATTCGGGGTAAAGCGCGCAGCCTTTGAGCTTATGAAAAAAGGGATAGACAGAGATCTTATTGATGAGATACTTGAAGAGGCGGCGCCTGACCCGGTCGAACAGATAATAAAAGTAATAGAAAAGAAATATTCCCGCTGTCTTGATGACGAAAAGGGAAGGAACCGCATGATAAACGGTCTGCGTACAATGGGCTACTGCTGGGATGATATAAAGCAGGCTATGTATGAGATCGGCGTAATGGAATGACCTGAGAGGGGGACGATACAATGGCATATAAGATCGGTATGATCAGCCTTGGCTGTGAAAAAAACCGTGTGGACGGGGAGATGATGCTCTACCGCCTTAAAGAGGCAGGCTTTGAGCTTGTTCAGAATGTCGCATACTGCGACGCTGCCATTGTCAATACCTGCGGCTTCATTGAGGATGCCAAGCAGGAAAGCATAGACGAGATACTTGATCTTGTGAGAATGAAAAAACGCGGCAGGATAAAAGCGATAATAGTTACCGGCTGCCTTGCGGAAAGATATCAGTCCGAGGTAATGAAGGAGCTGTATGAGGTCGATGCTGTCGTCGGCATAGGCGGAAATGAAAATATCGCCGATGTTGTGACCAAGGCTCTGCAAAAGGAAAAGACCCAGCTTTTCCCGCCGAAGGACAAGCTTCCGCTTTGCGGCGAAAGAATACGCACAACGCCGTTTTATTATACATATCTGAAAATAGCCGAGGGCTGCGACAACCGCTGCACCTACTGCGCCATACCGCTTATACGCGGACATTTCCGCAGCCGTCCGATGGATGATATCATAAAAGAGGCACAGGAGCTTTCGGAAAAGGGCGTAAAGGAATTTATCATAATAGCGCAGGATACCTCGCGCTATGGCGAGGATCTTTACGGAAGGCTTGCTCTGCCGGAGCTTCTTCGCAGACTGTGTGCAATAGAAAAGCTGCAGTTTATCCGCCTGCTGTACTGCTATCCCGAAAGGATAACGGATGAGCTTATAGACGTTATCGCATCCGAGCCGAAGATCATCAAATATATAGATATCCCGATGCAGCATTGTAATGCGCGCATACTGAAGCTTATGAACCGCCGCGGCGACAGGGAATCCCTTTCCGCACTGGTGAAAAAGCTCAGGGAAAGGGTGCCGGGAATAATCATCCGCACGACCCTGATGGCAGGCTTCCCTTCGGAAACGAAGGAGGAATTTGCGGAGCTTTCGCAGTTTGTGGAGGAGATGCGCTTCGACCGCATGGGCTGCTTTGCCTATTCCATAGAGGAGGATACTCCTGCTGCAAGGATGAAGGAGCAGCTTGACGAGGATATAAAGAAACACCGCCGTGATATCATCATGGAGCAGCAGGCGCGCATAATGGCTGAGGATACCGTCAGGCATATCGGAAAAAAGCGTGACGTTATCGTTGACGGCTATGACGATCTGTCGGGCTGCTGGTACGGCAGGACTGCCGCGGACGCACCCGAGGTCGATACCAAGGTATATTTTGAAGCCGGAAACGGCAATCCCCGTGTGGGTGATACCGTCACCGTAGGTATCACCGATTCGCTGGACTGTGATCTTATGGGAGAAATGATTTCCGATAATTCTCGGGACGGAGGTAAAAAATGAATCTGCCGAATAAACTGACCTTGCTGAGGATAATCCTCGTTCCGTTTTATATATTCTTTTTGCTTATGCCGGGGATACCGCATCATTATCTGATAGCCTTCCTTATCTTTGCCGCAGCATCGTATACCGATCACCTTGACGGAAAGATAGCGCGCAAGCATAACCTTATCACGGATTTCGGAAAATTTGCCGATCCGCTTGCCGATAAGATAATGATACTTGCGGCTCTTGCCTGTTTTGTGCAATTGGGGCTTACTAATGCGGTCGTGCTGACGATAATCGTATCCCGTGAATTCATGGTAACGGCACTGCGCCTTGTCGCATCAGCCAAGGGGAAGGTAGTTGCTGCCAATAAATGGGGCAAGGCAAAAACGATAAGCCAGATCGCTGCTGTTTTGCTTATCATGCTTTTGCAGTATATTCTGGAGCTTGACAGCATGAAGCTTATCACTCTGCCGGATATACAGCAGTATGCGCAGATATTCTCCCTTGCCGGAGATATCGCTCTGTATATCACGACTGCGCTTACCCTTATTTCCGGGTTCATCTATATCAAGCAGAATTTTGAATTCATAAAAAACGCAAAATAATTTTCATTTGCCTATTAACATTTCCGGGCGGATGGTGTATAATATAGTATATATTGCGACAAGCTATGACGGAGACCAGTAGCAGGAGAGTCCTTTCTCCAGAGAGCCGGCGTATGGTGCGAGCCGGTGAAATGATACCTGTGAATGCACTCCATCAGCTCATACTGTGAAAGGATATCGGATAGCGGTATGCGTATGCCTGCGTTAAAGGCAGCAGAGGGTAATTTGATTACTGAAAACGGGTGGAACCACGCGGCAGCGTCCCATTGTGCCGGAAGGCATAGTGAGAGCTGCCGCTTTTATTATGAATCGGGGTGTTCAGGTGTTCAGGGCATTAAAGGAAGAGCTGGATTCGATCATGGAACGTGATCCTGCCGCAAGGAGCAGGGCTGAGGTCTATTTTCTCTATTCGGGTTTCCGGGCTGTACGGGCGTACCGTAAGGCGAACTGGTTTTTCAGACATAATATGAAATTTATAGCGCGGTTCATTTCACAGCGCGCAAGACACAAAACAGGAATAGAGATCCATCCCGGGGCTACCATCGGAAAGGGTCTTTTTATTGACCACGGCATGGGGGTCGTGATAGGAGAAACTGCCGAGATCGGAGATTACTGTACCATATATCAGGGCGTTACGCTCGGCGGTACGGGCAAGGATCACGGCAAGCGCCACCCGACACTCGGGAACAATGTTCTTGTCGGGTCGGGAGCAAAGGTGCTCGGTCCCTTCCGCGTAGGGGATAATGCGAGAATAGCCGCAGGCGCGGTCGTGCTTACGGAGGTGCCTGAAAATGCAACGGCTGTCGGTGTACCCGCGAGGGTAGTGCGCGTCGGTGGGGAGAAGGTAGACTGCGCGAGCCGCAGCCTCGACCAGATCCATTATACCGACCCTGTCGCTAAGCAGTTTGAGGATATCGAGAAGAAGCTCAATGAACTGAGAAATGCGGTCGAGGGCTTTGAAAACGGCGCAGGGATATGAAGAACTCTGCGTCGGATATTGGAACAATAATGAATGATTTTCACTGGTGATAGAATGAGCAGAAAAAAAAGATCATTGACTACAATTGAATTATTTGCCGGAGCTGGCGGACTAGCGCTTGGTTTGGAAAAGGCTGGATTCGATACTATCGGGCTTATTGAAATTGATAAAGATGCATCGGATACTCTTCGAAAAAATCGTCCGGATTGGCACGTTATTAATGATGATATAGCAAACATTACCTGCCTTGACCTTAAAGAATATTTCGGGCTGGAGGAGGGAGAGCTTGACCTGTTATCAGGCGGAGCTCCTTGTCAAAGCTTTTCCTATGCAGGAAAAAGATTGGGACTTGAGGATGCCCGCGGTACACTGTTCTATCATTATGCAAAGTTTCTGGAGCAGCTTCAGCCAAAAATGTTTTTGTTTGAAAATGTAAGAGGATTATTATCACATGATAGAGGAAGGACATATAAAACAATTATAGATATATTTGAAAGCACAGGATATATTATCAAAAAAAAAGTGCTTAATGCATGGGATTTTGGTGTTGCACAGAAACGTGAAAGGCTTATTACCATCGGGATACGAAACGATCTTAATGATAAGATTCGTTTTTCTTTTCCCGAACCGCATGAGTATAAACCCGTGTTGAGAGATATTTTGCTTGATTGTCCGAAAAGTGAGGGAATACCTTATTCGGATTACAAACGAAGAATATTTGAGCTTGTACCGCCCGGCGGCTATTGGAAAGATATTCCCAAAGATATTGCAAAAGGGTATATGAAAAGCTGTTGGTATATGGAGGGTGGCAGAACAGGTATACTGCGCAGGATGAGCCTGGATGAACCATCATTGACGGTTCTTACTTCTCCAAGCCAGAAGCAGACAGATCGTTGTCATCCTATTGAGGCAAGACCCTTTACCGTCAGAGAAAATGCACGCTGTCAGAGTTTTCCGGATGAATGGCAGTTTTGCGGAAGTATAAGCTCACAGTATAAGCAGGTCGGAAATGCCGTTCCGGTAAATCTTGCATATGATATTGCTTCAAAAATAAGAGAGTCATTGGAGGTTTTGGAATGATTTGGACGTTGGATTTTATCAGCGAAGATGATCTTACGAATCATGTTAAAGCAACGATAGAAAAATACGGTGAGAAGCTTGAATCTTTCGATATAAAGCGTTTTAACAAAAACATTATCGACCCGATCAAGCTGATCTTTGACAAAACGGTATATCATTCCTCATGGGAGGAGATAGTTGGAAACGAGATATTCAGACAGAGGGATAAATCAAACAATAATGATATAGGATATTTTCATCAGCGGATTTTTCAGTATATTTCGGGATGTCGTGTGCCGGATAATGGCAAAGAAGGCGGATGGGACGTTATATATGAGAACCCGAATGGCATTTCTTTGCCCGATGGCAGTATAGTGCATACCGTGTATGTTGAAATGAAGAATAAACATAATACCATGAACTCTGCTTCCGCCGGAAAGACCTTTATCAAAATGCAGAATCAGCTTTTAACCGATGACGATTGTGCTTGTTTTCTTGTTGAAGCAATCGCACAAAGATCACAGAATATAAAGTGGGAAACCACGGTAGATAAAAGAAAAGTCGGACATAAGTTGATACGCCGTGTCAGCATTGATCAGTTCTATGCTCTTGTGACAGGTCAGGAAGATGCTTTTTACTGTATGTGTATGGTATTGCCGCAGATCGTTCAGAAAGCAGTGAATAAACTTGAAGGCTCTGTTGTTCCTCATGACACTGTTATTGATGAATTGAAAGCGCTTGCAAAAGAACAGCATATTGATGATGAGAATCTTGCTGTTGCAATGGCGGTTTATATGCTTGGTTTTGGAACATACGAAGGTTTTAGAAATAATTCAGGGAGGAAAAGAATATGAAGATCTTTAACACAATGTCAGGAAAAAAAGAGGAGCTTAAAACGATCAATGAGGGCGAGGTGAAGATCTACGCCTGCGGTCCGACGGTCTATAACTATATCCATATCGGAAATGCCCGCCCGATATGCGTTTTCGATATACTCAGAAGATATCTTGAGTACCGCGGATATAAGGTGACCTTCGTGCAGAATTTCACCGATATAGACGATAAGATAATCAAAAGGGCAAATGAGGAAAACAGCGACTATAAGACCGTATCCGAAAAATATATCGCTGAATATAAGACAGACGCAAAGGGGCTTAATGTCCGCGATGCCGATATCCATCCGAGGGCGACTGAGAATATTCAGCAGCTGCTCGATATGATAAAGGATCTGGAGGAAAAGGGCTATGCCTATTCCACCGAATACGGAGATGTATATTTCCGTACAGGAAAATTCAAGGAATACGGAAAGCTTTCGCATCAGCCGCTTGAGGATCTCCAGGCAGGCGCTCGTATACAGATAGGCGAAACAAAGGAGGATCCGATGGACTTTGCACTCTGGAAGGGCGCAAAGGAGGGTGAGCCTTCGTGGACATCTCCGTGGGGCGAGGGCAGACCCGGCTGGCATATCGAATGTTCATGCATGGCAAAGCGCTATCTCGGGGATACTATAGATATCCACTGCGGCGGACAGGATCTTATATTCCCGCACCATGAAAATGAGATAGCCCAGAGCGAATGCAGCAACGGCGTACCCTTTGCGCATTACTGGATGCATAACGGATATATAAATGTTGATAATAAGAAGATGTCAAAATCCCTCGGCAATTTCTTTACAGTGCGCGATGTCGCGAATGAATACGGCTATGAGCCGATAAGATATCTGATGGTATCCTCTCACTACAGAAGCCCGATCAATTATTCAATAGATATCATAAAGCAGTGTCAGGCGGCTCTTGACAGGCTTTACAACTGCCGCGAGGATCTGAGATTCCTTACCGAAAACAGCACCGGCACGCTTACGGCTGAGGAAGAGGAGATAAAGGCAAAGCTTCTGACGCACAAGGATGATTTCATCGAGGCAATGGAGGACGATCTCAATACAGCGGATGCCATCTCTGCCTTGTTTGAGCTTGCAAGGGATATCAACAGCAATCTCAATCCCCAGACAAAGCCCTCGAAGGAGCTTTGCGAGTTTGCACTTTCGCTTTATACAGAGCTTGCCGATGTGCTTGGACTTCTTTATACCGAAAAGGAAAAGGGCATAGATGAAGAGGTGCAGGAGCTTATCGACCTGCGTACCCAGGCAAGACAGCAGAAAAATTGGGCTGAGGCTGACCGTATCCGTGATGAGCTTAAAGCAAGGGGCATCAACATCAAGGATACGCCCAACGGAACGATAATCGTAGCGGAGTAATACCTCATACGGAGGCTTAACGGCATGGAAGCAACAGAAATAAAAGAGCTTATCGGTGCAGCTATGGCTGTACGGAAAAATGCATATGCGCCGTATTCCGGATTTTATGTAGGGGCGGCGCTTATGGCGGAGGACGGTACGGTATTTACGGGCGCAAACTGTGAAAATGCGTCCTATCCCGCCGGGCACTGTGCAGAAAGGGCTGCATTGGCAGCTGCGGTATCGGCGGGAAAGCGCAGATTCAGAGCTGTTGCCATAGTCGGAGGAAAGGAAGATATCCCGCAGGAATACTGTGTTCCGTGCGGGATATGCCGTCAGATGCTTTCCGAGCTTTGCAGCGGCGATCTCATCATTATCGCTGCAAAGAGCCGAAGCGAATATAAGAAATATACTCTTGATGAAATACTGCCGCTGCAATTTACGCTGTAATGCTATTCAGCTCTGAATATTTACGGCAACACCGCTGGGAGACCGCCTTACGGCTTAGCACCACATCTGCTGCGCCCGAAGGAAGTGCCCTTGGGGTGCGTGCCCGCACTGGGCAATTCGCGC
>CADCGS010000048.1 GCA_902801055.1 uncultured Ruminococcus sp.
TTCTGTATTTTTCCTTGCACTTATTATACCATGTCTTACCCTGAAACTCTACTGTTTATCGGTATTTCTAATCTCTTCGGGAGAAAAAAGCAGACACTAATTAGTAAAAAATGATCCGAAGGGAGATAATATAAATGCCTGAATCTCAGATAGAAAAGGAAAACCAAGAAAAATATGACAATGATTCCAAAATAATACTAAAAAAATTTATAGAACAGCTGAATTCCAGCCATATCAGTGAGGGAGAATATCCTAAGCTTGCATCTTCTGACCTGAAATATACAGCAACGCTGCAAAGTAAAAGACTCCAGGAAAAGGACGCTGAAATAAAATATAATTATGTTACCGATGATGCGCTCAATATCGTAGCACACAAGCTCGATAAGGATACACGCTATATTACAAGATTCCCGTTTTTTATAATGAAAAGCACTACCGAATATTCTGTTCACGGGAAGGCAGTAAAAAATGATAAACGAGATAAGGTCTTTTTTGCCAATGTCATATGGCTGAAAGATCAGAATAGGACTGAGAGCTATTCCTGCCCTAACTGCGGCGCAGTAAGCACCGTCAGGGAGCTTCTTACAGGATGTCCGTTCTGTAAAACTCAATTTCTTATGTCTGAGCTTTATCCGAAAATAACCAATTATTATGACTATGGTAAAAATGAAGGACAGATCAATTCATCGAATCTCCCCTTTTCACTGCTGGGAATTCCGATAGCATTTATTGTCCTGTGGCTGTGCGGGCTTTTTAATTATAACACATTGAGATCAGCCTTTGCTTCCGGTGATCTCTATCAGCAGATAATTCAGTGTGCATGGGCTATAGGCGCGGTCGTTGCCGGAATACTTGCAGGGCCTTTACTGAAAATAATTACGAATATCCTTTATGCGATCCTGCGGCCGCTGTTTTTTATCCGTGACCTTGTCGGAATGTTCAGGACAAAGTGCAAGCTTCCTGAATTCATGCGGAGCTTTGAAAAGAATTTTACACTGGATCACTTTATCGGAAAGATCGTCTATCCTACCAGAATGATGGTATACAGTGAAGATTATGACAACTGCGCTGTCTATTACGGCAAACCGATAGAAAACAAATGCAAGGATGTCATTGATATGACATATTACAGTCTGGTCAATGCAAAGAATATGTATATTGAAAATGATCATGCATATCTGGATTTAAGCTTGCATATGTATATCTACAGCTGCAAGGGTAATCACGTCAGAAAAAAACACAAAAAGTTTAATCTTCTTTTGTGCAAAAGCATTCATGCGGAAGAGGATTATGGTTTTTCGATACATAAAATCGAATGCAGAAACTGCGGTTCAAGCTTCGATGCGACAAGAGAAAAGCATTGTCCGTTCTGTCAGTCCGGATATAATCTTTCGGATTATGACTGGATAATCAAAAGCTTCAAAATGAAATAAAGGCAACAACGCAGATAGATCTCCCGGCGGCTTAGCAGCACATCTGCTTGTCTTTTTTGTCATTAATAATTCTGACCGTGGAATGAAGACGGATATCCCCTCTTCCTCATACAAATAATAATATCAATGCTTTTACAGAAGAAAACCGGACTGCTAAAGGAAAACGGCAGCCCGGTTGTTTGTTTTATTATTCTGTTATTCCTTATCCCCGATCATTTCTGCGATCGTTTTGATCATCGAAGTAACATCATACGGCTTTGCAAGATGACCGTTCATACCCGCATCAAGAGCAAGCTTGCGGTCTTCCTCAAATGCATTCGCCGTAACAGCAATGATTGGTATATTTGCCTTATTCTTATCTTCAAGCGCCCTTATCATCTTTGTTGCTTCATAGCCGTCCATATTCGGCATCTGAATATCCATTAGAATAATATCATACGTTCCGGCAGGAGCATCTTTCATCTTTTCTACGGCGATATGACCGTCTCCGGCTTTATCTACTTCAAAACCAACATTAGTCAGTATTGCTTCTGCGATCATCTGGTTCATTTCGTTATCCTCGGCAAGAAGTATCCTTCTGCCCGAGAAATCTGCCTTTTCCGGGTCTTTGTCTGTCTTTTTCTCATCATTATGATCAAACGGCTCAGCAAGGGTGACCCGCAGCTCGGACATGAACAGAGGTTTGCTGCAGAATGCAGTTACTCCCGCTTCTTTTGCTTCGTCCTCGATATCCGCCCAGTCGTAGGCAGTCATAATTATTATCGGCACCTTGTCTCCGATAACCTTGCGGATTCGTCTGACGGTCTCTATGCCGTTCATATCGGGCATCATCCAGTCGATAATATAGACACTGAATGCCTCTCCGTGTTCATGTGCATCCTTTGCCCTGATAACAGCTTCCTTGCCGTAATTCGTCCAGTCAGGATGCATACCGATATCCCTCAGCATTGAGCAGACCGAAAGACAGGTATCCGTATCATCATCCGCCACAAGGGCACGGCAGTTCCTTAATTCCGGGATAGGCTCAATCTTTACGGGCGCACTATTGACCTTAAAGGTAAGATCAACGATAAATTCCGTACCCTTGCCCTCCTCTGAGTTAATGGTGATCGTGCCGCCCATCCTATCCACAATTGTCTTTGTTATCGCCATGCCGAGACCGGTTCCCTGTATACCGCTGACAGTGCTTGTCTTTTCACGGGAAAATGCTTCAAATATAGTTTCCTGGAATTCCTTGCTCATGCCGATACCGTTATCCTTGATACGAAATTCAAATCTTGCAAGGTTTTCGACCGGCGATTCCTTTTCAATTACACGGAAGCTTATCCTGCCCTTAGCCGGAGTAAATTTGATAGCATTGGACAGTATAATAAGCAGCACCTGGTTCAGACGGAGCTTATCCGTAATAATATCCTCATGGACAACATCCTGCGTATCAATGCTCAGTTCAAGCTGCTTTGAGGAAACATTTGCCTGAATGATCATCCTCAGATCGTGGATAAAATTATACAGGTGCACCTCTGATTCTTCAATTGTGACCGTTCCGCTTTCGATACGGCTCATATCAAGAACATCATTTATAAGAGAAAGAAGATGCTGGCTGGAAACGGATATTTTTTTCAGATAATCCTGAACCTGTTCCTTATTGTCGATATGTGACGCAGCAAGAGCAGTGAAACCAACTATCGCATTCATCGGAGTCCTGATATCGTGGGACATATTATTAAGGAATACAGTCTTTGCCTTGTTTCCTGCCTGAGCCTCTTCAAGAGCAGCATTGAGCGCAGTCTGCAGCTTTTTTCTTTCCTCAAGCTGACGTCTCATTCTTTCGGCTCTTCGTACCACTAACAGGACTATTATCAGAGCAATAATGATTATCGAGATAATTACCTCAAACAAATGTTCTCTTAAAAATTGTATCAGTGAAAATTTTTCCTCGGGCCATGACCAGGATACAAGCGATGACTGAACCTGTGCAGATGGGACAAGGCCTGCGGATCTGTTCAGGATATAATAAAGCTCGCCGTCACTTTTTCTTACCGCAAAAGAAAAATATAATGTTTTGCCTGTAGGCATAGCCAGAAGATCATACTGTTGCCGCAGAGTTTCAGTCTGGGATATGCGGTAATTGCTCATAAACACACAATCTGCTTTTCCGTTATGTACCGCCCGGAAACAGTCCTCCAGATCGTTGCAGGCAAGCTTCTCCCAATCCGGAAAGGATTCCTTAAGGGTATACCTCGTAATTCATATTCCCTTTATTGACAGCCGCAGTCAGCTTTTCCTCCGAATAAAATCCATGTGATGTATTCTTTCTTACCATGGCTGATATCTCCGAATACATAAAGGCAGTCGTTACAGAGACGCCCACCTGCTCTGCGTCGTAGCAGCTTAAATCAACAGGAAATACGCAGTCCACCTCGCCTGAATTCAAAGCATCAAATGCAGCATCAACTGTAGGATAAGCTTTAGCAGAAAAATTTATCTTCAGATTTTTAGAACAATTGGAGGCAAGCTCCAGATAATCCTTCAGGGCGCCTGTAAGCTCTCCTGTTTCCGGATCTTTGGCGCAAAACGGAAGATAATCCTCCAGATAACCAACGCGAACGGTACCATGATCCGTAAGCCATTTTACCTCATCGGGAGGAAAATAATAATTTATCACTGAAAAACGTACATACTTATCATAGAGCTGCAGATTATATGATCTGTTTTCCTCCCTGATCTTGCCCATACCGGAATCCAGATCGGACAAAAGATCCGGTCTGTTTTTATTTACGGCAAAATAGAAATCAGACTGACCAATTATAAAAGCAGGAACGAAAAGTTCGCTTTCCGTATAGATATCAATAGTGACAAAGGCATCTATATCTTTGTTTTTAAGCATCTGAACCGATTCATCCTGCGAGGTGACCAGCTCAATGACCTGCGCCTCTACATTATATTTTTTCATCCATTCACGAAGCAAGATCTCCTGAAAGCTGTCCTTATTGATACCTATTTTAGCGTCTTTTAGAGATCTTATGTCCCCGGACTTTATTTTTTCGGAATCAGCATTAACGTAGATATAGTATTCCTCTGCACCCATCGGCTGAGAAGAAAACAGCATCTCTTATGCACGTTCCTCTGTATATGAAACATCACTGAGCAGGTCTATCTCCCCTGCTTTCAGCTTTTCAAGCAGCTCGGGGAAGCTGCCGTCAACATATTCATATTCCCAGTTCGTATAGCCGGCTATTTTCATCTGATACTCATAGGCATAGCCCGAACGTATGCCGTTGGCACTGGTAATGTTGAACGGAGATTCATACCATCCGACACGCACCTTTTTCTCTCCGGAGTCGGCTGCATTGACTGCTGCCGGCTGTATACACCCGAAGCCGATTATGAGGCACAGCACAAGAATCAGCATATTTCTTATACGCATTTTTATTCACCCCAAGAAAAGTTTTTTCATATCTGCTGACAATATATATAATTCCATCTTAATTCTATCATAATTTTATGTATATTTCAATTATTTTTCTTGTGTACTCAGGAAAATCAGTTTTTCCGCAACATTCTCCTGGAATACTTTTCCGAAAATGCTGGTTTATGGTGTATTTGTGATATTATCTTATCATTTCGTTTTGTATATCATCCTCGGGTATAGCTATTCCTGACATTTTCAGGGGGAATATAAAAATAAATTATTATACGATAATACAGAAAAAAGCGGTGCATCTCATTTTAATGCACCGCCTTTGCTAATCAGAAGCTACCTTCCGTATTCCTTTATTATTTTATCAATATGGATTCCTTTTTCAAGCTGCTCAAGCATCGTAAGAGCAGGATTGGTTTTCTTTTCTATGCGCTCATACAGTGGTGCAAGATATATCTCCTCGCCATATCCGCGCTCAATAAGCCCCTGTTTACAAAGGTCTGTGATCTGCTTTGTCAGCGCATAAAGTCCGTCAGTATCAATATAGGCAGGCCATTTTCTGCAAACAAGCTGACGGCGCAGCTCTACAGCATTATAACCGTTGTTATACAGCGAACGGTCATTTCTGATAAGCTCCATAAGCTCGTCCGTTTTATCAAGCAGCCCGGTATGAAATGCAGCAACCGTCATTACATCGCTTATCGGCTGACAGCAGGCACTACGGAATTCTATCGTTCCTCTGAATGTAAGATCCTCGGTTTTGAAGGTACGAAGATATATTATATCCTCGGGCTGAGGATGAAATTCCATAGAGCATATCTCTCCGTTTTCGAGATATTCTCCTGTAAGTGTTTCCGTATTGAAATATTCCAGAAGGTTGACGGGCTTGAAATTCAGATATTTCCCGTTTCTTTCGACGCAGTAAATTGCAGTAGTGGAGATATAATTCAGCAGATCGTCAACCGAATTTATCCCGCAGTCATACATCCCGACATTATGCGGATTTATGCCATGCGTACTGTTTTCCCAGAGCATATCACGGCAGCAGATGAGATCTTCATTTTCATGTAGCAGGACGGAATTGCTGAACAGCAGTGCCTTTATCGGTTCAAGCTGATTAGAGGTATTTATCACCTGCGGCACTCTGTCCTTTGTAACATCAAGCTGTACCTGTGATGCGCTTGAAAACATACCGAACTGAGGATGGCGGTGAAAATACATCGGAAGACAGGCATATTTTGAAAAGGATGACAGATGATGGAACAGCATTTTATATCTGCCGTTTTCTATCGGGATATTGTTATTTACCAAACGGTTAGGATTTATGCCCATTCCGGTCAGCGTATAGTTAAAGTCTTTTAAATGATCCTGCACATAATCATAATAACGTCTGAAACGTCCGTGAATGGTATGAAGCTCGCTTTCCCTGCCGAATGAAAACTCCATATTATTATATGAGCAGTCATAGGAGAATACATCTCCGTTTACTTTATTAAGAGCCGAATAGATATGCCCCTGCTCATCTATTCCGGTGGGAATAAAACCAAACTCTTTCAGGAAAAGCTCTGTTATCTTATGGACAATATCAAAATTTACTGCCTTATGTGACAGATTAACTATCGGCATTTCTATCTCTACTCCGATAAAGCTGCCGTCTTTATTTTCAGTCGGTTTTATATAACGGTCATATAAAATCCTTGTTACATCATCTTTTGTCATAAAAATCACCCTTTTTTATTGTGAAATTACGAATTTATTTATCCCAGGTAATGTACATTTCTGAGCATAAGTAAATGATATTAAGATAAAGCTGTCCCGGGAATAAATACACCTTTCACTTTCAGATTTCGTGATCCATTTACAGGTTTGCAAATATACGATAGAGCAGCTTCATGGATTCTTCGCTTTCAAAGTATTCATGTCCGTGATCTGTACCGGTTTTTATAAGGCTGCCCTTGTAATAGGCTAAAAGTCTTGTAAAAGGCAGGGGCTGCCATTCGTCGCCGCTGAGCGGAACAGTAGAAAGCAGTGTATAATTATCCCGGCTGAGATAATATAATGTACCCTTGCAGTTTGTATGGACATAAAGATACTTTCCGTCCGAAAACATGAGGTTCAGCTTGTTGCCCTTAGCCATTCCGCATATGATCTCATCGAATAAGGAAAAGCGTTCTTCAAATAAAAGTCTTGTCCTCTTTTTGCTTTGTGCTGTATTCAATCTGTCCATCAGATACAATAGTATTCTTTCGCTGTCGGTATCGCCGAGCTGTTTTTTTACATATTGGCTCAGCGGAGGATGATCAAAAATCGTACCGTTATGGATAAGCGTCCAGCGTCTGCCTGTATTATCCTTTGCAGTAAAGGGATGGCAGTTTTTATATTCAACATTACCGATCGTTGCATAGCGGATATGGGCGAGCATTATTTTTGCCTGAATGGGCTGAGAAAGTCTCTCCCTGAGATAATTGCTGTCTGATGCCTTAATGCTTTCCTTTTCGACAAGTGCACTGTTCCTTGAGATGCAGGCAAGCCCCCAGCCATGAGGATGATGTTCGCTGTGGCTGTAAAAGGTACGCAGATAGTCGTTAGCGTCCATATCATCTCTTGATATCAGACCGAATATTTCACACATAGCCAACGACCTCCCTGTATTCCTTTGCAAGAGCAAGCCCCTTATTCATATAATCATCCCCGAAAAGGCTGCTGACCTTTTCCGCATAGCTTTGTCCCCTTTCGGTTTTTTTCAGCTGATAGTCAATAATATTGCTGTAAACGGGAAAATACTTTTCTGTAAAAAGCCTTATATCTCCGAGGACGCTTATTGCGTTTTGCCTGATATCCTCGCTGCCGAATACAGCAGCGGATTTTACATTCTGTATTGCTTTTATCTGATCCTTACCATTGAAATCATTTTCCGGAAGTGATGCAAGATACAGAATTAGCAAATGCACAAAGTGTATATCCTCGGCAAAAATTCCTGTCCTAGAAAGAGGATTGACATCTATTACACGAAGCTCAAGATGATTGATACCGTTTTCCGCAAGAGCTTCAAGACTGTTTGCTCCTCTCGGCTTGACCCTCACAGGATAATAAAGCTCGGAAACGGAACGCAGATTGCCGTCGTCGATATATTTTTGTATTGATGCGATATAGCTGTCAAGAGAGGAGTAATCAAGTATAGGAGTGAAATGGTTCCAGTAGCCTATATCGGAGCATCTGACTGATGAATATACATTACTTCCCGTTCCGACAGAGGCATCCGCAACAGGACTTGCCGCCGTAAGATAAACGACCAGCCATGTATATTGCGTAAGCCTTGCTGCAAAGTGAAGATACAGATCATTTTTGTAATCGGAAAAGCTTTCATATCCGCTTTGTTCAAAGGCTGTCCTGACAAGTTCATTTGTAAAGGAGAAATTGAGATGTATTCCGGAGAACAGCATTTTTATCTTTCCGTATTTCCGGGCAAGATACTGACGATAGACCGATTTATTTTTCAGGCTTCCGCTGTACTTTGCAACGGGGATCTCCTCCTCGCCTCTGATCTCAGGCGGATTTGAAAACGGCCAGAGATATTCGTCATTTTCCGTCAGCCTGCTGTTGACAATTTTCTGGAGGCTCAGAAGATGAGCATTGACCTTTTCCGGGGCGGTAAAAACATCGCTTATCAGCTCTATCTGATTTTCGCAGAAATCACGGTCTATATTCTTATTACTTTCAAACGGGTGGGGTGACTGTGCAAGCCTGCCGTCACTGCATATACGAAGCCCTTCCCTTTCGATCCCGAATTCGGCTTGTTTAAGATATTCTTTTATTACATCATTTTTTATATCATACAGCATAATCTCATCACTCGCATATTTACATAGTAGTTTGTTAGGTATTTGCAATATAATAACCTATTCCTTTGATAGGTTATTATATCACATATTTATTCTTATGTCAATGCTTATAAAAATTATACTCATGTTTTCTTAAAGCAATACCGCACAAAGACCGCCTAGCAATTCAGACCACATCAAAGCCGCACTTATCAGAATAGTATCGACAGCGAGCAATAAATGTTCAGCTCGGGTGCAGAGCGAAACAAAGTGGAGCGAGCGGATCGAACTAAGGCAACACCGCCAGGGAGCAAGCTCCCTGGACCCACGCGCTTACGCGCTATTCGCGTAATCGTTCGCTCCGCTCACTCTGCACCCGTAAGGAAACTTTGTAAGCCGCGATCGTAACTAAAGCCACGGGGAACAGAACGCCGGCGTGCCTGTCAATAAAGTAACGACCGCGAGTTACGAATGTTCGGTATGAGTGCAGAGCGGAACGAAGTGGAGCGACCGGCGCGAATTGACAGCGGAGGCACTCCGCCGCTACGCTCACTCTGCACTCGTAGGAAAACTTTATTACCCGCGATCGTTATTTATTGTATACGCTCCTTCCGTTTGCCTGCGGTGCGTGCCGAACCTGTCAATAAAGTAAAGACCGCGCCGGCGGCACTATCCTTGTACGGTATTGCCTTAAAAACCAAGTTCTCTGAGCAGTCCTGTGCATCCTCGGACTATATCAGAGTATGTTCTGTCAAAATTACCAAAATACCACGGGTCTGCTATACTCCCTCCCCCGGCATAATCCAGCAGAAGATGCAGTTTATCCTCCGGGTCGCTGCCGATTATCCTTCTGGCATTTCTAATATTTGTATTATCCATGCAAAGAAGGAGGTCATATTTATCATAATCAGCCTTGGTAAGCTGGACAGCTCGTTTTCCTTCGCAGGAAATACCATGCTTTGCAAGCTCCTCCCTTGCAGGAGGATATACAGGATTACCTTTGCCGCCCCAGATCTCTTCCCTGCTTGTAGCACTTGAAGCTATCTCAAATTCGTCCGATATGCTTTTCTTTTTAACCATATCCTTTAATATGAATTCAGCCATAGGACTGCGGCATATATTGCCGTGGCAGATGAACATTACTTTTATCATAGATTTTTCCTTTCTCAAATTGCTGTAATATGGCTTGAAAAGCCGCATTTTGCGAGGGTGTCCGGGGGTTATGGCTGCTTTGACAGAGTGGGGCAAAATTTACAATTCTTTGCAAAACGGGGCAAATCGGGGAAGTCGTTAGTAGTAGAATAGTAGTAAAAACTGCAGGTTTTACTACTAAGGGTTTTTCGGGGCAAAATGATCCGGTAATTACATTCGTTCAACAAGTTCTACCTCAAAGTCAGACCCTAACTCTCTACATAATTGGCAGTACCATTTTTTTTGCAGTATTCCAAAAATCATTTATCTGTTTATCATTCCATAGTAAATCGCCGCCAGGATCACTCCAGTTTAAAGCTTCATCATGCCAGTATATTAAATTCTCTAATTCATTTTTTGTTGTTTCAGAAATTGCAAGTTTTGATGTTTCAACAGGGTAATCACCATATAACTCTTTTGCTGCTTGATTAGTACACCACAAGCATACACCACTTCCCCAATCAAACAGAAATTTCAATTTATACTTAGCCATAACTGCACTTCCGAACTTCTGATTTACACCATTATACCACACCC
>CADCGS010000049.1 GCA_902801055.1 uncultured Ruminococcus sp.
CCATCAGTTTATGGTAGGTGTCTGTCACCTCATCCGCTTGCTTTCTTACGAGTATCTGACCGTTCTCCACTTTGAACCATTTCAGGATGTCCTCATACAACTCGGTGATGCTGGTGATGGTGCTGTCGTATCGTGAAAGTTTGATTTCAGGCTTATTGCTGGTGCCACTGAGGATAGTGTTTATCAAGGTCTGTTTGATTTCCCCCGCTTCCAGCTTGTTGCTGTCGAGAAATATATTTTGCAGGATGCGCACAATACTTTGGTAATTGTCGCTCTCGGCCAGTGAGAACCTTCTCCATATCTGTTTGTCCTTGTTGCTGAAAGCTTTGTGGTTTCACCTTTACCAAGAGTCAATTGGGAATTGCTTATCTTCATCCCAATCTCTACAAACTCCATTTCTGTATATTCCATTTGCTCTGATTTACGATACTTCTGATCATTCACATAGTCTTTCGCAACTTTTGAGTTTTTAGTTCCGTAGAGTTTTACTCCATCACAACCGTAAAATGCTTTTTCGCCAATTGATTGTACACCGGAAGGGATGTATATAGTCCGTACTCCGGAGTTATAGAAAGCACAATTCCCAATTGTTTTCATTGAGTTAGGAAGAATCAGCTTATTAAGACTGCCATCATTGCAGAAAGCCATTTTTCCTATGCCGTTCAGTCCCTCACTGAATTTTACATTTGAAAGTTCTGTGCAGTATCCGAAAGCATGATTTTCTATTGTTTTGAGTGTGGACGGAAACTCTACTGTTTTGAGATTGCTACATTCGTAAAAAGCCATCTGTTCAATAGCTGTTACGCCATTTGGTACTTTGTAAGAAGTAATGGTATCATCGTCCTGATGAGAAAATTCTTCTATCACGCTGGCATTTGCTACAAAACCGGAACCGATCACCTGAGGTAAAATCACCCCACCTGTGCAAAGCATAGCCGAAGACAATGCGACCGCGCTCGCTTTTTTAAGAAAACCCTTTAATTTCATAAAAAACCATCCTCTACCATATAATATATTTTGATATCACATATGACATCATTTATTTACACCATTATATTATACAATTTATCCTTTTGTCAATATAAAATAGGATATATATTTCAACTAATGTTTATGATATCAATTAATGTTTATGATATTTGTTAATATTTAATATAATAAAAATATTAATATCGAACCCCTTAAGATCAAGAAAAGAGGCGAGGACGGCTATAAGCTGATCTCGGTCAGAATAAAGGAAGATACTCTCTCGGAATTAGACAAGATCGCATCTGAAACCAATTATTCGAGAAATGAACTTATCAATGAGATACTCCGCCACGGAGTCAGAAATATAATAGTAGAATGATCCGCACAAAATGACAACCAAAAAATATATCGTTCATTTTTCATACCTTAGTATAACAATTTCATAATAATTCAACCAAGAAATGCAAGTTCAGAAAAAAAACTTGCATTTTTTTGAATATTTTTCTTGACTAATGCCTCAAAGTATGCTAAAATATACGAGTGTCAAAGGAAAGGCACCGGAGATACACGCAGACAGCCCGCTTGCAGAGCCGTTTGCAAGTGTTTTAAATCAAAAATTCATTTTTTTCAAGGAGTGACCAACAATGTCATATGCAAGTGAAGTGCTCGAGAAGGTAATCGAAAAGAACCCCGCTCAGCCGGAATTCGTTCAGGCAGTCAAGGAGGTTCTGGAATCTCTTGAGCCGGTATTTGAAGCAAATCCCCAGTATCAGAGCGAGGCTATCCTCGAAAGAATCACTGAGCCTGAAAGACAGCTCATGTTCCGCGTTCCGTGGGTAGACGACAACGGCAAAATCCAGGTAAACCGCGGCTTCCGTATCCAGTTCAACAGCGCTATCGGTCCCTACAAGGGCGGCCTCAGACTCCATCCCTCTGTAAACCTCGGTATCATCAAGTTCCTCGGCTTCGAGCAGATCTTCAAGAATTCACTTACAGGTCTCCCGATCGGCGGCGGCAAGGGCGGCTCCGATTTCGACCCCAAGGGCAAGAGCGACAGAGAAGTTATGGCTTTCTGTCAGAGCTTTATGACCGAGCTGTTCAGACATATCGGCGCTGATACAGACGTACCGGCAGGCGATATCGGCACAGGCGCAAGAGAGATCGGCTACCTCTTCGGTCAGTATAAGAGACTCAAGAACTGCTATGAGGGCGTTCTCACAGGTAAGGGTCTTACCTACGGCGGTTCTCTCGCTCGTACAGAGGCTACAGGCTACGGTCTGCTCTATATGACAGAGGCACTCCTTAAAGATCATGATATAGATATCAAGGGCAAGACAGTTTGCGTAAGCGGCGCAGGCAATGTTGCTATCTATGCAACACAGAAGGCTCAGCAGCTCGGCGCTAATGTCGTTACTCTCGCTGACTCAACAGGCTGGATCTATGATGCAGAGGGCATCGACGTTGCAGCTGTCAAGGAGATCAAGGAAGTCAAGAGAGCAAGACTTTCCGAGTACAAGAATTATCGTCCGAACGCAGAGTATCATGAGGGCAAGTTCATGTGGACTATACCCTGCGATATCGCTCTCCCCTGCGCTACTCAGAACGAGCTTGATGTCGAGGCTGCTCAGAACCTTATCAAGAACGGCGTTATCGCTGTTTGCGAGGGTGCTAATATGCCTACCACACTCGAGGCTACAAAGCTCTTCCAGAGCTCAAACGTTATGTTCGTTCCCGGCAAGGCTGCAAATGCAGGCGGCGTTGCTACATCAGCTCTTGAAATGTCACAGAACAGCCAGAGACTTTCCTGGACATTCGAGGAAGTTGATGCAAAGCTCAAGGACATCATGTGCAACATCTACAAGAACATTGCAGACGCTGCCAAGAAGTACGGCATGGAGGGCAACTATGTTGCCGGCGCTAACATTGCAGGCTTCGTAAAGGTTGCTGACACAATGATCGCACAGGGTGTAGTCTGATCCGTATAATACCTTACATCATCTGAAAATATACCGCAAAAGCCGTATCGTTCCCGCATGAGCGATGCGGCTTTTGTTTATCCATGCGGTCAAAAACGCGAAGCAACATGAATTGTGATGATGATTAGTGCATATTATACATTTTATACTATAAAATTCGTGACCGCAACGAATAGTAATTTCTGAAAATATGATGTATAATATTATTACATTAAGTAAGTATACACAGTTCCGCAGGTGCAGGTTCATGGAAAAAATAAAGGAGGTGGCTGGTTCTTATCCGATCAAGGCAAGCAACTTTTTTTCAGAAAGGAATGGTATGTATGAAAAAAAGATTATTTATTTCAATGATGTGCGCGGTATTGCTTTCTGCTGCATTTGTCACTTCGGCTTCGGCATTCAAGGCAGAGGACAACGCCGCAGCAGATAACGGAATATCTCAGTCTGCCGCCGCAGAGCAGACCGATAAGGCTATGTCACCCGAAGATGTTTATCACGGTGACCCTGTTATTGAATATGATACGGACGTTTATTATGCCGATGCCGCACCGATGGCTCTTGTAGAAAGAGACTCCCCCGATACCGTAGATCTTCTTGATGCGCAATATCTTGAGGAAGCCGGCAGGATAAACCTTGAATGGGTCAATATCAGAGATACGGCTGCCGCAGAAATGACCGATACCGATAATTATGACAAAACAGGTCTGGAGGAAAGAATAAGCGAGCTGACGGAACAGAAGAAGCGTCTTGCCAAAAACAATGAAAGAGACCGTATCTTTGCTGAGCAGACAGGCGCCGCCGAGGATGCACCGATCATTGTTGATGAGGATGATATCCGCAGCAAGGCAACGGCAGCGTGGATAAAAGACCTTGCCGAAAAGAAAGCAGATGCGGCAAAATATGACGCTTTGCTCAGTATCACCAAAAAATACGGCTATACCGTAAAAACGGTTGAAGGCAAAGAACTGACAGGAAAGGACATCAGGGATTATGCGTACTATATCCCTGCGCTGATGGTTGCCTGCTGTAATGCGTATAATGATGAAAGCGTTAACCTTAGTTCTTCCGAAAATGCACGTATAGTTTCTTTCCTTGCCGAACGTACTAATATCATGCCGGAACTTTGTCAGACGAACGAACAGTTCGGGATAGCAGTAAACTTCATGAACAGAACCATAGTATTCCCCAAAGATATGTTCTAAGATATTTATGAAGGTTTGCAACAAACCGCCCCTTAACCGGGGCGGTTTCTTTGTGAAACCCCTCCGGCTTGAAGCCCCGCTTTGCGTGACTTCAAGCCACCTCCCCTTTCAGGGGAGGCGAGTGGTGCGCCTGCGGCGCACTGCCTGCGGCATGAGGTATTCAAACTAAATCTGATGACCAGAAAAGTATAAAATTATAACACTTTATAATCTGATAAACATAGCAGCGTACCGAACGGCAAAGCCGAGCCGCCGCAAGGCGGCTAACTTGCCTCCCCTGAAAGGGGAGGTGGATTCCACTCACGTAAGTGAGTGGAAGACGGAGGGGTTTCCATGAGCAAAAGCCTGAGGGGTTTCCGCCAATACCGCATTGATGTCAACACGCCCAACAGTGCGGGCACGCACTTTAAGGTTGCATTTTTCGCAGAAATATGTATAATAGATATTGTATATTGAGATCAGAAAGGAAGATCAGGAATGAAACTGATAACAAACGGAATAAAGGGCACCGCCGATGTCCTGCCTGCCGAAAGCCATAAATGGCAGTTCGTTGAGGATATAATGAGAGGACAGGCTCAGTCCTACGGCTTTAAGGAAATACGTACTCCCGTATTTGAACATACGGAGCTTTTCTCCCGCTCTGTCGGCGATACTACCGACGTTGTGCAGAAGGAAATGTATACCTTCACGACTAAGGGCGGCGAATCCGTGACACTGCGCCCCGAGGGTACTGCCGGCGCGGCAAGGGCTATGCTTGAGCATGGGATATATAACGACGGCTATCCCATCAAAACCTACTACCTTACCTCTTGCTACCGCTATGAAAATCCCCAGAAGGGCAGACAAAGAGAATTTCACCAGTTCGGTATGGAGGTCTACGGCGCTCCTTCTTATTTTGCCGATGCAGAGGTCATCTGCGCCGCTAATTCTATATTTGAAAGACTCGGCGTGAAAAATCTCCGTCTGGAACTTAATTCCATCGGCTGTAAGGGCTGCCGCCCGAATTACCATAAGGCTCTTAAGGATTATTTTGCTTCCCATGAGGAGGAGCTTTGCGATACCTGCCGTTCACGTCTCGACAGAAATCCTATGAGAATACTCGACTGCAAAAGCCCCATTTGCTCGGAAATAGCCAAGGGCGCTCCCGTTGTGACGGATTATCTTTGCGATGACTGCCGCACCCATTTCGAGGGCGTGAAAAGCTGCCTTACCGCTGTCGGGATAGATTTTAAGGTAAATCCAACTATCGTAAGAGGCCTTGATTATTATACACGTACAGTTTTTGAATTTGTTTCCGATGATATAGGCGCCCAGGGTACTGTCTGCGGCGGCGGCCGCTATGACGGTCTTATCGAGGAACTCGGCGGTCAGCATACTCCTTCTCTCGGCTTCGGCATGGGTATAGAGCGCCTTCTTCTGCTGCTTGATGCTCAGGGTGTCGTTCTCGAGGAACCGCCTGTGTGCGATATCTATATCGCAGGAATAAGCGACGCCGCAAGAATAAAGGCTTTTGAGCTTACCGAGGGTATACGCAATTCCTCACTTATCGCAGAATGTGATATTGTCGGCAGAAAGCTCAAGCCCCAGATGAAATATGCCGATAAGATAGAAGCAAAATTCAGTATGGTTCTTGGCGATGATGACCTCGCCGCAAACAAGGCAAGAATCAAGAATATGACGACAGGTACATCCAAGGAGGTTCCGCTGGATGATAAATTCTATGATGCATTCTACAATATATATATCAACGGCGAGAATGACATTTATCTTTCAAAAATAGGACTTGATGAGGAGTAATTTAAAATGGCAGAATTTTTAACAGGATTGAAAAGAACAAATTACTGCGGCGACCTTCGCAGCAGCAATATCGGTCAGACAGTGACCGTATGCGGATGGACACAGCGTCAGCGTGACCTCGGTCAGCTTATATTCATCGACCTGCGCGACAGAACAGGTATCGTTCAGCTTGCCTTTGACGATAATACTGATAAGGCTGTTTTTGAAAAAGCAGCCTCAGTCCGCAGCGAATTCGTCCTTGCGGCTGTGGGAACTGTCCGCGAGCGCAGCAGCAAAAATAAGGATATCCCGACAGGTGATATCGAAATAGAAGTAAAGGAGCTTCGTATCCTCGGCGAAAGCGAAACTCCCCCGTTTGAGATAACCGATGACTGCAATACCGCAGAGCTTACCAGACTTAAATACCGTTACCTTGACCTTCGCAGACCGTGTCTGCAGCAGAACCTTATCTTCCGTCACAAGGTTGCTAAGGTCACAAGAGACTATTTCGATGAAAACGGCTTTATCGAGCTTGAGACCCCCATGCTCATCAAATCCACTCCAGAGGGCGCAAGAGATTTCCTCGTACCCTCAAGGATACACAAGGGTTCGTTCTATGCCCTTCCCCAGTCCCCGCAGATGTATAAGCAGCTTTGTATGGTAGCAGGCTTTGACCGCTATATGCAGATCGCGCGCTGCTTCCGCGATGAGGATCTCCGCGCTGACAGACAGCCTGAGTTTACCCAGATCGACCTTGAAATGTCCTTTGTTGATATGGAGGATGTTTTAGAGATCGGCGAGGGATATATAAAGAGAGTATTCAAGGATGTGCTTGATATTGATATCCCCACACCCTTCCCGAGATATACCTACAATGAAGTAATGGAGCGTTTCGGCTCGGATAAACCCGACACGCGCTACGGAATGGAGATATTCGACCTGACAGACGCCGTAAAGGACTGCGGCTTCGGCGTATTCAGAAGCGCAGTCGAAGGCGGCGGCTCCGTGCGCGGAATCAATGCAAAAAATGCTGTAAAGACCTATACCCGCAAGGAGATAGACAAGCTCACCGAATTTGTAAGAGGTATCGGCGCAAAGGGGCTTGCATGGATAAGAATGACCGATGACGGCATAGCATCAAGCTTTGCAAAATTCATGACAGAGGACGAAATGCAGGCTATCCTCACCAAAGCAGGAGCAGAAAAAGGCGACGTTATCTTTATCGTAGCGGATACTGATGATAATACCGTTCTGCCTGTACTCGGCGCTGTGCGTCAGGAGGCTGCAAAGAAGCTTGATATGATCGGCGAGGGCTTCAATTTCCTGTGGGTAGTAAAATTCCCGTTCTTTGAATTTGACAAGGAAAGCGGCGAATGGATCGCAATGCACCACCCCTTTACCTCTCCGACAGACGATTGTCTCGACAAGCTTGACGGAAACAAGGGCGAAGTCTACGCAAAGGCTTATGATATGGTACTCAACGGCATAGAGCTTTCGAGCGGTTCCATACGTATCACGAACCCGGATCTCCAGAAGAAAATGTTTGAGATGCTCGGTCTGAGTGATGAAGAGGCTTACCACAAATTCGGCTTCCTCATGGATGCATTCAAATACGGCGCACCGCCTCACGGAGGAATGGGCATCGGTCTTGACAGACTGGTAATGCAGATGCTCAAAGCCTCTACTCTGCGTGATGTAGTCGCATTCCCGAAGGTACAGAACGCAAGCGAGCCGATGACTAATGCTCCCGCAGACGTAGACGCTCAGCAGCTTACCGACCTTGGAATAGCGGTAATAAATGAACAGTAAAAAACTACAGGCAGCACCGCCGGGAGAACGCCTTACGGCTTGGTGGCGCATCTGCGGCACTATCTTTTGCTGTATTGCCTATATTCCTTTTCAGTACAAAAAAGCGGACTCGATCATCTATGAATTTTCAATACTGATTGACTAATCCCGAAATCTGTAGTATATTATTAGACAGAACAGAGAAAATTATTTCTGTTCCTCAAAAATGCAGAAAGGATGATTTTTATGAACAACGGTTATAATAACGGCAACAACAATAACGGTTATTATAACAGCAACGGATATAATAACGGTTATAACAATAATGGTTATTATAACGATTACAACAGCGGCGGCTTCGGCGGCAACACAATGTATCAGCAGCAGGATATGTACCGTCAGAACACCGGCACCGTAACACTTTCAGATTTTACGAGAAAGGTATACGGATGGATGTTCCTCGGTCTTGCGATCACCTTCGGAATTGCCATAGCGATCGTAACTAACCCCGATACAGCAATAAGGCTTATGACAGAGCATATTGAAATGTATTATATACTTGCGGGTATTGAATTGGTGCTTGTATTTGCGCTCGGCTTATTCGTAACAAAGCTTCCGCCGGCTGCAGCATTAGGAATATTCTTTCTTTACTCGGCTGTCAACGGCTTAACGATCGCGCCGATACTTCTCCTGTACGAAATGGGCACAGTAATTGCTGCTCTCGGCGTAACGGGCGGTATTTTCGGAGCAATGTCACTGTTCGGAATGTTAACAAAGCGTGACCTTTCCGGTCTGCGTCCGGTGCTGTTTTTCGGACTTATCGGGCTGCTGATCTATTCCGTAATAGCAATGCTCTTCCATATGCCCATGAGTGATCTTCTCATCAGCCTCGGCGGCATCGCTCTTTTCATCGGCTTTACCGCTTATGATACCCAGAAAATCAAGGCTTATTATCAGGGCTTACAGGGCGATGAGGTCATGCTCAAAAAAGGAGCTATCGTCTCAGCACTCCAGCTTTATCTTGATTTCATCAACCTCTTCCTCTATGTTCTCAGACTTTTCGCATCAAAGAACAATTAACGGAACAACCATCCGGGCTGCCGCATTTCGCGGCAGCTTTTTTTCGTCACAGTAATTTCAAACCCTTACGACCGGCGTGCCGCCTTGCTGGGCTGCCTCCCAGACCTGCCCGGGCTGCCGGCTTGATTTTTTATGAGAATTGAGGTAAAATAATGATGTACTGCGATTTGATTTTCAGAAAAGGAGCATAATAGATGAAATTTTCCGAAATGAAATATGAACGTCCCGATTTCGACAGCTTTAAGTCAAAAGCAGAGGGTATAATATCCGCTTTTTCCCGGGCTGAAAGCTTTGAACAGGCTGATACCGAATTCCTCCGCTGGGATACGCTTTCCGGCCATGTCGAAACTATGATGGGACTTGCCTATACAAGAAACAGCTTGAACACCACCGATGATTTTTATGAGAATGAGGTCGGATATATCAACGAAACTTCTCCCCTTTTTATCGAGCTTGAACAGCAATTCAATAAACAGCTCTTATGCAGCCCGTTCCGCGGAAGACTTGAGGAAAAATACGGCTCTCTGCTTTTCATAAATGCAGAAATGTCGCTCAGATCATTCTCCCCGGAAATAATTCCTGAATTGCAGGAAACCAATAAGCTTGAAACTGAATACCAGAAACTCCTCGCATCAGCTCAGATAGATTTCGAGGGAGAAAAACGCAATATCCCCGAAATGCACCCTTTCAAACAGTCTCCCGATGATAATATCAGACACGCTGCATGGAGGGCTGAAGGGGAATTCTATAATTCCTGCGGTCAACAGCTTGATGAGATATATGACAAAATGGTGACCCTCCGCACAGAAATGGCGCGTAAGCTCGGTTTTGATAATTTCGTCGGGCTTGGCTATCTCATGATGACACGGAACTGCTATTCTCCGGAGGATATTGATAAATTCAGAAAGGCTGTTGTAAAATATATCGTCCCGCTTGCGGACAGACTTTACCGCGAACAGGCAGAACGCACCGGCTCCGGCTATCCACTTTCCTACTGCGATTCCTCCCTGAAATTCCGCGACGGTAATCCCGCTCCGGTCGGCAGCTCTGACGATATACTGAATACCGGACGTGAGCTGTATCATGAGCTTTCTGCGGAAACGTCAGAGTTTATTGACCTTATGACTGACAGCGAGCTTATGGATGTCCTCAGCAAAAAAGGCAAGGCGGGCGGCGGATACTGCACAAACTTTCCTGATTATAAAGTACCGTTTATTTTCGCTAATTTCAACGGTACCGCTGATGATGTTGAAGTAATTACCCATGAGGCAGGCCATGCCTTCGCTTATTATATGGCAAGGGATATCATTCCTTCGGCTAATCAGAGTCCTACCCTTGAATCATGTGAGATCCATTCAATGACTATGGAGTTTTTCGGCTGGCGCAAGAGCAGGGAATTCTTCGGCGATGGTGCTGGAAAATTCCGCTACAGCCACCTTTCGGGAGCATTGATGTTTATCCCCTACGGAACGATGGTGGATCATTTCCAGCATATAGTATACGAAAATCCCGG
>CADCGS010000050.1 GCA_902801055.1 uncultured Ruminococcus sp.
AGATGAAGCGGTTATACGGAGAAGATGAAGCGGTTATACGGAGAAATAGTTTTCGGCGCTGAATAATTCCCTCACCTCGTCAAGAGACGGCTCGACCCTGTCCGTAAGGGCAAGTATATTTTCGTCCGGCTGCACAAGGTCGGGTACCATTATAACATAGCCTCCCGCTGCTTTTGCAGCTCGTACACCGTTGAAGCTGTCCTCGATAATGACGCACTCCTCCGGCGCAAAACCTGCATTTTTTGCCGCAAGAAGAAATATGTCCGGCTCCGGCTTGCTTTTTGTTACCATATCACCGCCGGCTATGGTTCTGAAATATCCGAAAAGATCAGCAGCAATAAGCTCCCGTATGACCGTTTCGGTTTTTGTGGAGGATGCAAGCGCAGTCGGGACACCCTTTTTGTAAAGCATTTCAAGCAGCTCCCGCGCTCCTTTTTTTACCGGAAGCAGACCGCCCTTCGCTTTTTTTGCGAAACGTCCGGTCGCCTCCTTCCAGAAGCTGTCAAGCGGAAAATCTTCGCCGTATTTTCTGCGGTAAAGCTCGTGCGTCTTTTCTGTGGTCAGCCCGATAGCAGCATATACCGTGCTTTCTATATCCTCGACCCCGAAAACTTCGGCAGCTTCGCGGCAGCACTCCATATACAGCCTTTCGGAATCAAATATCACTCCGTCCATATCAAATATAACAGCTTTTTTCATTATTATCTCTCCTTTGATTTTTATGCACCGGAAATTTTATTTTTTCAACATTTTAACAAAAATCCGTTGAAAAGTCAAATGCTTATATGGTATACTGATAACAGTATTATTTTTGGAGGTATACAAGCATGAAAGTAACAAATGATATCCGTTATATTGGTGTGAATGACCATAATATCGACCTGTTTGAGGGACAGTATGTCGTGCCTAACGGCATGGCTTACAATTCATATGCTATCATAGATGAAAAGATAGCTGTTATGGATACGGTAGACAAGAATTTCACCCATGAGTGGCTCAACAACCTTGAGGACGCACTCGGCGGCAGAAAACCGGATTACCTTATCGTTCAGCATATGGAGCCGGATCACAGCGCAAATATTATGAATTTTATGAATATCTATCCCGATGCGACCATCGTTTCCAGCGATAAGGCGTTCAATATGATGGGCAATTTCTTCGGAACGAAATTCGAGGATCGCCGTATCGTTGTCAAGGAGGGAGATACTCTCACTCTCGGTCAGCATACACTCAGCTTCGTCGCAGCACCGATGGTGCACTGGCCGGAGGTCATCGTTACCTATGACAGCAAGGATAAGGTGCTTTTCTCCGCTGACGGCTTCGGCAAATTCGGCGCACTTGACGTTGAAGAGGACTGGGCGTGCGAGGCAAGAAGATATTATATAGGTATAGTCGGAAAATACGGCGCACAGGTACAGGCTCTGCTCAAAAAGGCTGCCGGCCTTGATATAGAGATCATCTGCCCGCTTCACGGACCCGTACTGAGCGAGAACCTCGGCTATTATCTTGGTCTGTACAATACATGGTCAAGCTATTCGACCGAAAGCGAGGGCATCATGATCGCCTATACATCTGTATACGGCAATACAAAAAAGGCAGTGGAAATGCTTGCTGAAAAGCTGCGCGTAAAGGGCTGCCCGAAGGTGGCAGTAAACGATCTTGCCCGCGAGGATATGGCTGAATGTGTAGAGGATGCTTTCCGCTACGGAAGGATCGTCCTTGCAACAACAACATATAATGCGGATATTTTCCCGTTCATGCGCGAATTCATCAACCACCTGACAGAGCGCAATTTCCGCAATAAGACGATAGGTCTTATCGAAAACGGTTCATGGGCGCCGATGGCTGCAAAAACTATGCGCAAAATGCTGGAGGGCTGCAAGAATATAGAATTCACCGACACGACCGTAAGCATTATGTCCGCCCTGAACGAAAAGAGCAGCGAGCAGATCGAAGCCCTTGCTGAGGAGCTTTGCAAGGATTATCTTGCCCAGAAGGGCGATACCGCAGACAAGAACAATATGGCAGCCCTGTTCAATATCGGATATGGTCTGTATGTTGTTACCTCAAATGACGGCAAAAAGGACAACGGATGCATAGTCAATGCCGTAACGCAGGTGACCAGCTCCCCGAACCGAATCGCCGTATGCATAAATAAACAGAATTATTCACATCACGTTATAAAGCAGACCGGAATAATGAATGTCAACTGTCTGTCGGTCGAGGCGCCGTTCAGCGTATTTGAGAATTTCGGCTTCCAGAGCGGAAGGAATACCGATAAATTCGCAGATTGTGAGCCGCTCCATTCCGATAACGGACTGGTATTCCTGCCGAAATACATCAATTCATTCATGTCCCTCAAGGTCGAGGAATATGTTGACCTCGATACTCACGGTATGTTCATATGCAGCGTTACCGAGGCACGTGTTATTACCGACAAGGAAACAATGACCTACACCTACTACCAGAACAATGTCAAGCCAAAGCCCGAGACCGAAGGCAAAAAGGGCTGGGTATGCAAGGTATGCGGATATGTATATGAGGGCGAGGAGCTGCCCGAGGACTTCATCTGTCCCCTCTGCAAGCACGGCGCCGCGGATTTCGAGCCGATACAGTAATATAGTGCGGAGTCAGGAGTGTGGAGTTGTTGTCACACTCCGCTTCGCTCTGTGTAACAGATCGCGGCGCGGCTTCGCTTTCAAAGCCGTAACGGATGCTTTTTCCGTCTGCGGCAGCAACGGAAAATCAAAAAAATACCAAATAGAGCTTATTTCTTTGAAAAATTTAAAATTTGTTATTGACATAGATATGGTTTATAGGTTATAATTTTACGGTGCAAGGTTTTATCTTGAACATAGTATGTATGTTTTTGTTTTATTTATTGAAGGGAGGAATTATTCATGCTGAGAACTTATCAGCCCAAGAAGCTCCACAGAAAGAAGGAGCATGGTTTCAGAAAGAGAATGTCTACCGCAAACGGCCGCAAGGTGCTTGCCCGCCGCAGAGCTAAGGGAAGAAAGAGACTTTCTTACTGATCCTTTGTGTGCACACGGTTTTAAGACAAAGGAATGATTATTTTGAGCGATATCATCACCTTGACAAGAAATAACGATTTTCGCAGGCTTTATGCAAAAGGCCGCTCCTATGCAACGTCAGTCCTCGTGACTTATGTGATGAAAAACCGGTCGCGCAATATCCGGATCGGTATTACTACAAGCAAGAAGATCGGCAAAGCCGTTTTGCGCAACAGATCCCGCAGAATAATCAGAGAGGCGTTCCGCAGTATCTCCGGCGAGCTCACACCGGGGTATGATCTGGTCTTTGTAGCCAGAGGAAAAACGCCGTTCGTCAAATCATATGATATTCTGCGTTCTATGAAAAAAGAGCTGAAAGAGGCGGGTGTTTTAAAATGAAGCGCCCGCTTATTTGGCTTATACGCTTTTACAAAAAAAATATTTCTTCAAGAACTCCTCCACGCTGCAAATACTACCCGACTTGTTCTTCCTACGGCATAGGAGCTATTGAACGTTTCGGAGCCGTAAAGGGCACAGCTCTGACCATCTGGAGGATCCTGCGCTGCAATCCGTTTTCTTCCGGCGGGTATGACCCTGTCCCTGAAAAAAAGAAGCCCAAGCGTATCTCCTACGGTAAGGATAATGATATCTCAGAATAAGTATGGGGGGTTTTGTATTTTCTACCCGATCAGACCTTGAAGAATAGATCCCTGTTTTTAGGCAATACCGCCGGGAGATAGTACCGCATATGCGCCGGTGCGTGCCTTTATTTTGTCAAAGGCTCTGCATTTGCAGACCATGCTTTTTTCAGGATCCGGTTGGGGGAGTAAAAGAAGCGAAGGGAATGATTTTTGGTTAATGGATGCTATTTTTAATTTTATCGGAAGCATATTCGGCTATGTACTGTGGTTTTCATTCTATGTAGTAAAAAATTACGGTGTAGCAATTATTATATTTACGTTATTTACGAAAATATTACTGTTTCCTTTTTCTATCAAGCAGCAGAAATCCATGGCTGCAAATGCAAGATTCCAGCAAAAGCAAAAGGAAATAATGGATAAATATAAGGGCGACCGCGTCAGGGCTAATGAGGAGATCCAGAAGCTCATGCAGAAGGAAAATGTCAAGCTCGGCGCCGGATGTATGCCGATGATCGCCCCGATGATCATCATGTTCGGAATTTATTATTCGGTCATCAATCCGCTGACGAATACACTCCATATCGCCGGCGATAAGGTCAACGCCGCACTTAACAGCCTGAGCACCCTGCCCGGTATCGGTATGGGTCTGAACGGACGCTACGGCGAGATCAGTATAGTAAAATATTTCAGTTCACTTGAAAAATATCTTGTGGACAGCAACGGCAATCAGCTCTTTTCCCCTGCGGAAGCAACGAGCATCAACGATTTCAGCGGCGGATTCAATTTTCTGGGGCTTGATCTTCTGGCAACTCCGAGCCAAAGCTCCTTCCAGTCAATGATGTGGCTTATCCCCATACTCTGCTTTGTCACCTCAGTCGGAAGCATGATAGTCATGCAGAAGCTCAACGGTACAAAAATGCAGGGATGTATGGTGATCATGATATTCCTCATGCCCCTTATGTCGGCATGGATCGCATACAGCGTACCCGGTGCGGTAGGCTTCTACTGGATAGCATCAACCGTTCTCGGATTTGTACAGTCACTCGTTATGAACAAGTTCTACAGCCCGAGCATCATGGAGGCAAAGGCAGAAGCACAAAGAGTTGTGCTGAGGCGTCAGCAGGAGGCACAGCTTGAATTTATAGATGTTCCGGATTATGTAGCACCCTCAAAGAAGGGTCTGCCCCAGGAAACATCCTCTAAGCAGAGCAGCAAATCAGGCAGCAAAAGCAAGAAACAGAAGAAAACGTCTAACAACAGCAGCTACCAGGGAAAAAAGAAGTAATCTTTGGAGGAAAAAATAATGATCAAGGAAGTAAATATTACAGCCGAAACGATCGAAGAGGCTGAAAAAATGGCACGCGAGCAGCTCGGGCGTGAAGATATAGAGACAGAGGTCATACAGCAGCCTGAAAAGAAGAAATTCGGTCTGTTCGGCGGCAACCCTGCAATAATCAGGGCATATGTAAAGCTTTCTCCGCTTGAATCAGCCAAGGAATACGTTACCGATATCCTCACGAAAATGGGTATCAGCGGTTTCGAGATCAAGGCGGAGGAGACAGAAAACGGCGCTGTAATAGATATCGAAGGCGAGGATGTAGGCTTTATCATCGGTCACAGAGGCGAGACGCTTGATGCGCTCCAGTATCTTACCGGTCTTGTCGCAAATCATGTTGATAATGAATACTACAGGATCTCCATCAATATCGGCAATTACAGGGAAAAGAGAGAAAAGACTCTTGAGATCCTCGGCAGAAAGCTTGCCTTCAAGGCAGTAAAGACCGGCTCAAAGACTTCTCTGGAGCCGATGAATCCTTATGAAAGAAGGATCATCCATACAGCTGTCCAGAAGGTCAGAGGCGCGACCTCATGGAGTGAGGGCGAGAACCTCCAGCGTCATGTTGTGATCGGCCCCGATCCGAATTATAAATCCGGCTACAGGGACAGAGACTCATACCGTTCAAGAACAAGCAATTTCAATAAGGACGGTTCATATAACCGCAAGCCGCGCACAACAGGATATCAGCGCAGACAGTACAGCGAGGATGAAAGTCATCCGCAGGACAGTATGTTCAGCATATTTGAAAATGACAGTGCATCCGAAAAGGTAAGGGAGAGCATCAACGAGCGTCCCGATACATCGCTTTACGGAAGGATCAACGTCAAGAACCCCTCAGACGGCGGTCTGGACTTATAAATAATAACAATACCGCTCCGGTCACAAAGCCGGGGCGGTTTTCTTGTTTAACAGCAAAAAAGCTCCGCTTACGTTTCGTAAAAAAACATAAGCGGAGCTGATCTGTTTATTATTATTTGCCGAGTATCTCAGAGATCCTCTTTTCCAGTCCTGCTGCGTCAAGACCGAATTCTGCAAGCAGTCCTACTGCCGGGCCGCTGTGTCCGTATCTGTCCTCAACACCGATGCGCGTTACAGGAACAGGACAAGTCTCTGCTGTTACAGCAGCTACTGCTTCGCCAAGACCGCCGATGATATTGTGCTCTTCGATCGTGATGATCCTTCCGGTCTCCTTTGCGGCTTTGGTGATTATATCCTTGTCAATGGGCTTGATCGTGTGCATATTGACAAGCCTTACGCTTACGCCCTTTTCCTTCAGAGCGCGTACAGCCTTGAGCGCCTCATATACTACAAGTCCGGTCGCTATAACCGTTGCTTCCGTACCCTCCTCAAGGGTGATGCCCTTGCCGATCTCGAAGCTGTAATTATCGGGATCGTTGAAGCTCTCTATAGCAAGTCTGCCGAGTCTGATATAGACAGGGCCGTTATATGCATATGCAGCCTTTGCTGCAGCTATCATCTCGTAATGGTCAGCAGGATTGAGAACTACCATTCCCGGGATCGTTCTCATAAGCGCCAGATCCTCACAGCACTGATGTGTAGCGCCGTCCTCGCCGACGGTGATGCCTGCGTGAGAGCCTGCGATCTTTACATTAAGATGAGGATATCCGATGCTGTTGCGTACCTGCTCATAAGCTCTGCCCGTAGCGAACATTGCAAAGGATGCAGCGAAGGGCACCTTGCCTGCTGCTGCAAGTCCGGCTGCTACGCCCATCATATTTCCCTCTGCGATGCCGCAGTCAAAGAAACGATCGGGATATGCCTTCTTGAAAATATCTGTTTTTGTTGCTGCCGCAAGGTCTGCGTCCAGTACAACTATATCATCATGTTCTGCGGCAAGCTCGCAAAGCGCCATGCCGAAGCTTTCTCTTGTTGCGATTTTTTTACTCTCTGCCATGATTACGCCTCCAATGCTTTAAGCTGTGCGTTCAGCTCGTCCATAGCTGTTTTATACTGATCGGCATCCGGAGCCTTGCCGTGCCAGCCGACCTGATCTTCCATATAGGATACGCCCTTGCCCTTGACTGTCTTTGCAATTATAGCTGTGGGCTTGCCCTTAACAGCCTTTGCCTTTGCAAGGGTATCGGCGATCTGCTCGAAATCATGTCCGTCCATTGTAAATACTTCAAAGCCAAAGGCAGTGAATTTTTCCTCCAGCTTATCAAGACCGGCTACATCAATTACGCTGCCGTCTATCTGGAGACCGTTGAAGTCAACGATAGCGCAAAGGTTATCAAGCTTATGATGAGCGGCAAACATAGCAGCCTCCCATACCTGACCTTCCTCACATTCACCGTCGCCGAGCATAGCATAAACACGGTAATCCTTGCCGCTGATCTTTCCTGCAAGAGCCATACCGCAGGCAGCGGAGATACCCTGTCCGAGTGAGCCGGAGCTCATATCAACGCCGGGAGTACCCTTCATATCCGGATGTCCCTGGAGCATAGCTCCGATGTGGCGCAGCACCTTGATCTCCTCTGTCGGGAAATAACCTCTGAGCGCCAGTGCAGCATAAAGCGCAGGACAGCAGTGACCCTTTGACAGTACGAAGCGGTCACGGTCGGGATCCTTGGGGTTCTTGGGATCAATGTTCATTTCCTTGAAATAAAGGTAGGTCATTATATCGGCTGCGGAAAGCGATCCGCCCGGATGACCCGATTTAGCATTGAACACACCCTCGATGGTCCACAGTCTTACATTACAGGCTGTTTTTTTCAGTTCTAAAAGCTCTGACTTTTCCATTCTGTACCTTCTCCTCCGATTCAAAGTTTTTTAGGGAAATTGGATGATAGCAGTTTTTTCTACAAGTCCATCATAGCATAAAACGATTTTTAATTCAATAACTGAATTACAAAAATATATAATTATTCTTCATTATCCTTATTTTCCGCAGATTTTCCGACAACAGGACTGTCAAGCGTATCATCAAGATCATTTCCCTTTTTCAGCTTTTCGGAATTTTTAAAGGATCTTGATTCCTTGGCAGCGCGGAATGCATCAAGAGATATCGCGGATACCTCAGTCTTTTCAGGCTCCGGAGCTGCCGTTTCCGGTTCCTCAGCATTATCAGCATCTATCAGATCTATACTGTCGTCCTCTGCTGCTGCCGGCTGCTCCTCAACGGGCTTATCCTCTTCAATATTATTCTCGTCAGTCTCGCCCTCGTCAGTCTTTATCTCGTCAGTCTTTACTTCGTCATCATCATCCCTGCCCTCTTTAAGCTTCTTATTTGCCCGGGTATTTACGATGATAACAGCAGCCACAAGACCTGCGCCGAGAACAATGAGCGGTATACCTATCGCAAGATAGACCCACGCATCGTTTTGTTTGCTTTTATCGCTTTTGATCTTATCGAATTCGCCTGTGGCGCCGCTTCCGGTCTCAGCCTTTTTATTCGACGACCCGGATGCGCTTGATTCCGGAGCAAGACTGCTCTGCATTTTTTTCCAGTCCTCAGAAGTCAGAATAGAATTTTCCATAGAGCTTTCTGCTGTGCTTGCCTTAGAGCTTACGGAAGGCTCTGTTATCCGGGAGGATTCAGTTTCTGTTACAGAGGATTCATATTCCGTTTCGGACATTTCGCCCCAGAAGGAGCTGTTTTCCTCGCCGTAGATCGCAGAATCCTCATAGTAGTAATATGAAGGCTCCTCGTAGGACGGCTCTTCATAATAGGATTCCTCCTCGGAGGGTTTCTCATAGTAGTACGAAGTTTCTGAACTATCCTCTGATTCTTCCTCGTAGTAGTAAGATGATTCCGGCTCCGTATAGGTGCTTTCCGGTTCCTCATAGGATACATCTGGTGTTTCCGGTTCCTCATATGACTGCTCCGGCTCTTCAGAGACTGCGGATTCCGGCTCAGGCTCAGCGGGGGATTCTGTTCCCGACTGAGGCTCCGGCTCAGGCTCAGGTTCCGGCTCCGGCTCGGGTTCCGGTTCCGGCTCAGGTTCCGGCTCCGGCTCAGGCTCCGGCTCGGGTTCAGGCTCAGGCTCCGGCTCATCTGTAGTTTCCGTATATGATTCTCCCGGATCTGCAGTTGAATCATCAGGTGCTGCGCTTACGACCGCGGACGGTATCAGCACCGCTGCCGATAAAAGAATACCTGTCAGTGCCGCTATAACGGCTCTGCGTGTAAGTTTCATATTATTACTATCCTTTCGGCCTAAAATTAACCGATTATATGATATCATAAACCGACATTGTTTTACAAGAAAAACTTAGTTTTTCTGCGATTTTACAATATACACACAACTTGATATGAATTAAATGTCTATAATTCATAATGCAAAAACGTCAGTCCTGTGAAATGCTGAGAAGCTCCTCAAAGCAAAGACCGTCCTGTTCGGGGATACCGCGTTTTTCCGAAATACTTATCGCCCGGGAGACGAAGCCTGCCGCCCGTCTGACAGATTCCTCAAGAGGAAGTCCCTTCACGGCATCTGCTGCAATGACCGATGCAAAAACATCACCTGTACCTGCTCTTGGTTTTCCTATTACGGGCGAGGAAAGTATGCTGAACCGTCCGTCCACGGAAAAAACATAATTGCTTATAATATTTCCGTCATTCACTCCGGTTATGATGATATTTTTGCTCCCGGCTTTTCTGAGCTTTCTTCCCATTTCAAGTATCATTTCCTTTTCCGGAGCATCGGAATACGGCATACCGGTCAGTATACACGCCTCCGTAACATTCGGAGTAAGAATATCAGCTTTTTCGGCTAAATGCCTGAGCCTTCTGCACAGCGAGCCGGTCAGCGTCGCATACGTCCGTCCGTTGTCGCCCATTACCGGGTCAATTATCCGCACTGTTTTTTCTCCCGTAAAACGCCGCAGGAAATCGCTGATGATATCGACCTGTCTTGCCGAGCCTAAAAATCCCGTATATATCCCGTCAAAGCTCAGACCGAGCTTTTCCCATTTCATATAGTATGGTTTCATTTTATCCGTATAGTCATTGAAAAAATAATCCTCATATCCCGTATGATTTGACAGCACAGCTGTCGGCAGCGCACAGCACTGTATCCCCGAGGCGGAGATTATCGGTATCGACACGGTAAGAGAACATCTTCCGAATCCCGAAAAATCATTCACCACCGCTATTCTTTT
>CADCGS010000051.1 GCA_902801055.1 uncultured Ruminococcus sp.
TGTTTAGTGTTGGCGAAGGCGTAGATCTCGCGGCTCCTGACGGGGAGATTTTCGTGGTGGAGAAGCGCCCGGCGCTCGTAGGAATCAGTATAGCTCAGGGCAAGACCGATGAGCAGCCAGAAGATCAGTATTCTGTAGGAGAGGTCAACAAGCAGCGCGACCTCAAACATCGAATATGCACAGTATGCAGTACAAAAGGCGGTTATGTACATAAGTACCCGTCCGTCACGGCGGTTTTCACTGCGGTAGCGGAAAATGCCCTTGAACATGGTTTTTGCAACGCATATCGAAAGTACCATGAATAAAAAGAATCCGACAAGACCATAGCTTATGATTATGGTGATAAGCCCGTTGTGGAAATCACCGTAGCGCAGACCGCCAAGGTAGTACTTTCCGTAATCAACTATATTCTGCTTGCCGATGCCGAATATCGGGAATTTTGAGAACAGCCCCACCGACTGACGCCATATGATAAAGCGCCCGCTGTCAAGGTTGGTGTTCTGGTGCTCAAAGGTGGTCGGGGGAGGAGTTATCTCGGGAAGCTCGGGCTTTTCTCCCGGCTCTGTTACTATTACCGGCGCTTTCGGTGCGGTCAGACTGAACAGGAATGATACTCCCTCCTGTACAAGCGTCCTTATCGCGATAAGCGCAGCAGCAATGACAATGCAGGCAAGCATAAGCGCTATTATGCGGATAATAAGATTGACTGCGGAGGGCTTGAAGCCTTTGAACAGAATATAGAAGGCAATAAAGCAGAAGTATATTATCAGCAGCAGAAGACTGTCATTTGAATCGGTAAGTATCAGGGCGAGCGCATTGATCGCGATGCTGATGATGTACCATATCCTGCCGGCTTTGGTGAGCTTGCCGGAGGAGTTTTTTATCGCCCAGAGAATATTGCAGATGATTATGCTCATCAGGGAATAAAATGCTGTGACATTTGCATTGAAAAGGATGCCGACAAAGCGGTTTTCATGAATGGCAAAGGAATCGCCGTTTATATCGAAGCCGGAGGGGAATATGACAAGAAGGACAAGCCCGGCTGCCATTATGATCGTAGTTGCTGCGCCCAGCAGATCGAGTATCATAGCCGTTTCCCTGCGGCAGCGGCTCTTGCTTTTTCCGGCGTGTATCCCGTAGAAAAAGAAAAAACATAGCCCCATATATACTACCATATACATATTGTCAAAGAAGTGAGTTTTGCAATGCAGTATGCAGGTCAGTACAGCACATCCGAGGAATAATATGATAATGCGCTTGTTTCGCATATATGTAAGCTGCTTTTTTACGGCTATCTTATATATTGCAAGGGCTGTGCCCCAGATCATAAGTATTCCGGCGAAAATATAGAAAAAGTCTCTGATAAGGCAGAGCGAGGCAAGAAAAAACGTACCTATATATGCGGTACGGAATGCCTGGTCACTTCCTAAAAAACGGCTCAGGGGGCGCATTTTGTCCTTCATTGCGGATTTCACGAAATCACCTCTGTATTTGATTCAAAAAGATTATACATCATATATCGGGCAATTTCAATTATCATTTGCGGATTTGTGATTTTTTGTAAATACCTGTCAAATTTACCGAAAACAAGCGATTTTTTTGTGCGTAGTGTCTTTGTGACCGAAAATGCCGTCCCGGTCTGCCGGTAAAATTTTTTGACCGGATTATTACGTATTAATACCAAATATAGTAATCCGCAACAAATTTCTGAAATTAGTGTAGGTTTTCAACCGAAAAACATTGTGGAAAATTATGAAATCTGCATAAAGGATATGCATTTTCCGGCAAGTATTGTTACATAAAAAATCTTTACTTGATAATAATATTATGTTAAAATCATGATGGTAATTCATTTCCGGAAAATAATATGCAATTTTGATCCGTTTTCCGGATTTTTTTATCTGAAATTGCCGGATGAGAAATACGTCATTTTTCTCCCGGTGAAATAAATAACAATATATTGAAATTGAAAGGATGATTTCATGAGAAACAAGACCACCTCACGGATCCTTGCGGTATTGCTTTCAGCATCTCTGACGATACCGGCAGCCGGCAGCTTTGCACTGACAGCTGCGGCAGTTGCCGCATCGTCATGGACGGTAAATGCCGGCGATACTGCAGGATCCATCACGCAGAGCGCATCAAAGGCTTTTGACGATGCGATGAAGACCTACAGCGGCGCAAAGCTGACGCCCGTTACCTGCTATGCAAGTCAGGTCGTTGCAGGCTACAATTATTACTTTATCTGCACCGAGACCTCCTCTGACGGAAATTCCTCGCTCAAGGAAGTTGTGATCTATTCGGATCCGTCCGGTACAAGTACGGTAAGCTCAGTTTCAGATTTCAGCATAGACGATTATGCAAAGAATTATGATCTGGAACTTCCGCCTTATCCTGTATCCGGCAATACCGCTCCGATAAGCGGAAATACAAGGTGCGAGCTTCCGCAGGAAGCAGAGAGAGTATTCAACAAGTGCTATGAGGGTCTGGCAGGATATTCCTGCACGCCCTGGGGCTATCTCGGCAAAAAGACCGACAGCACAGGTACAGATTATGCATTCATATGTCAGACATACACAGTAGTTGCTAATCCGGATTACTATGTAAGCGTCGTTATACTGCATGAGGATGCAGACGGAAATGCATATTGCAAGAGCACCTATGATCTTCTTGGAGAGAGCAGCGGCTACGACACCAACAGCAAGATCAGCTATGAATTCAGCAGCTGGAAACCCGGCTATGCTCAGGGCAAGCTGTATCTCCATGCCGATAAGGACGCCACATATAAGCTTTACTGGGCTGATGACCAGAAGGCTCTTGACGGCTACTATCCCATCGGCGAGCTTAAACTGAAGGCAGGCAGCAGCGGTTCGATAGATCTCGGCTATCATACTGTCATTCCGGCAAATGCCAGATATATAATAGCAACCACCGGTTCGCTCAATATATCAGATGCTTATTCCGTATACAAGATCCCGAATGCTAAGCGCTTTGATGCTGCAAGCGGCGATTTCCTCTACAGCTTCAGCGCATATTCCGATATCCATATAGATAAGGGAAGCGGATGGTATGTAAATGCGGAGTCCAATTTCAAGCAGGCTCTCAAATACAGCAATAGCAAGGGCGCAGATTATATCGTTGTTTCCGGCGACTGCGTAACAAACGATTCCGGACCGGATAAGGAATGGGACGCTTATACCAAGATACTCAGCAAGAGCCAATATGTAAATCCCGTCTGGGAATCCGACGGAAACCATGATCTCCGTCAGGACGTCAGCAGCGGTCTGAAATCCTTTATCAAGGGCAGCGGTACTGACGGCTCAAAGAGCGGCAAATCATATTTCTATAAAATAGAAAAGAATACCGGCGATATGTTCATCTTCATGTCACTGGAGCTGAGCAAATCTCCCCAGAAGGAGGAGGTATTCTCCGACGAACAGATCGCATGGGTGAATGATCTTATCGAGAATAATTACAGCAGCCGCAATATCTTCCTTGTTCAGCACGCTCCCATCAAGGGCTTCGGCGCAGGCGACAGAATGACAAAGCCCTACTACGGCGGTCTGATGAAGCAGGATCTTAAATCAACAAAGAAATTCAAGGAAATACTTGAAAAATATCCGAATATCGTATTCCTTTCCGGTCATACCCATGAGGATTACGTAATGGATTACAACTATTCCAACGAAAACGAAACAGCGGCAAATATGATCCATACTCCGTCGCTTGCAGGTTCCACAATGCCCAATTCGAGCGATACGGGTCTGGAAAGAAACGGCGGCAAGGGCTTCAATTCACAGGGATATTTTGTAGAGGTATATGAAAACGAGATAGTATTCTACGGTGCGAATATCACCGAGGGCAAGATCTATCCGAAATACAGCTACATCATGGAAGGCTCAAGAACCTCGGACTGTCCGGTGATAAATGCTGTGCCTGAGGAATATCCCGAGCCGGTAGGACAGACGGTCGATCTTACTCAGGAGCTTTCGAGAGTATCCTCCATCCTTTCCTCAAACTATAAGTATGCTTCATATGACAGCTATCAGGCTCTGAAAAAGTATTATTATCACTACAAGACTGCATCTGTATGCGATCCCCGCGTGATCGACATTTTCGAGCAGAAGATAAAGGATCTCGAAAAATATATCGGTACTGTTTCCACCCCCACTCTTTATGATACATACTATTTCACCAATAATAAAAAGTGGAGCAGCGTTTATGCATATGCATGGAACGGTTCAAACAAAAATGCAGAATGGCCTGGCGTAAAGCTTTCAAAGGTCGGCACCAACTCCTATAATGAGGATATCTACCGCGTAAGCCTCGGCGGCACCGACAAATACAATAAGATAATCTTCAATTCCGGCAGCAATTCAAACCAGACCGTTGATATCGTGCTTGATAATTACAGCTCCAACGGCTTCTATATCAAGGGCAGCGAAAACGGCAAATATACAGTCGGCAATTATTCATACGATCCCCAGGGAAGAGATCAGCTCACTCTGCTCTATTATATCAAGGACGAGCATGGCTGGTCGGATATGGATGCCTCCTTCACCTGCGGCAGCGACGGCGTATATTCCGTCAAATACGATGCGGACAGCAGCAAGACCTTCAGCTTCTGCATCTACAATAAGACAACAAATGAATACTATTGTGTTCCCGACAGCGTAAGATATGATTTTGAAACAGGCAAGACCTCAACATATTCCATGGATAAGATGAGCTCCAGAGGAAAGAGCGTCACTATCGACGGTATGTCAAATAATACAGGTCTTGAAATAAGCTTCGACAAATCAACAAAGAAGGTCACCGTTAAGTGCTCAGGCACACCTGAGGTACCGGAGCTTATAAACAGATCATATATCGAAACTGAATCAGCAATGCTTGGCGAATCCTTTATAGTAAGATTTGATGCAGAGGGCGGCACAGGCGATTACAGATATTCTGTCAGCTACAAAGAGTCTGCTGATGCGGACTGGATATATCCTGCCTCTGAATTAGTGGATGATAATATTACCTTCAAGCTCGATAAGGCAGGAGAATATCCTGTAAAGCTTGCGGTAAGGGACAGCTCCGGAACAGTTGCAGTCAAGGAAACGGTCGTTACTGTTGTAGCGTCGGAGGAACTTAAAAACCTTTCGACCGTAAGCTCGAAAAACATCGCTCTCGGCGATACCGTTACCCTTACAGCTGCTGCAGAGGGCGGCACAGCACCCTACAGATATGCTCTTATGTACAAAAAGGCAACTTCAAGTACATGGACAAAGATCGGCACAAAATACGGCACAGCATCCACCGGCTCCTTCAAGCCCGGCAAGGCAGTTGTCTATGATGTAATGATAAATGTCAAGGACAGCACCGACAAGGTCAAATCAAAATCCTTCAAGATCAATGTCAGCGCTCCGCTGAAAAATACATCGACCATATCCGCTGCGACCGTTAAGGCAGGTCAGACCGTAACTCTCAGCGGCTCGGCAACAGGCGGCACAGCACCGTATAAATATGCTTTGATGTATAAGAAGGCGTCCTCGAATACATGGACGAAGATCGGCACAAAATACGGCACAGCTTCAACCGGCTCCTTCAAGCCCGGCAAGGCAGTTCCCTATGTCATCATGATAAATGTCAAGGACAGCAGCGGAACAATAAAGTCAAAGACCTTTAACCTCACAGTTGAATGATCCTCTGAACAGACCAGTCCCCCGGTATCCTGAACGGATGCCGGGGGACGGTTGTTTTTATTTTATTGTTTATACATTAGCGGTCTGGTTGTAGGTATTGAGGAAGGCTATAAGCTCTTTTTTCGGGAGCGGACGGGAATAGTAATAACCCTGTATGTATTCGCAGTCCATTTCAGAGAATCGCTCGACAAGCTCCTTAGTTTCAATGCCCTCGGCAACGATCTTCATATTGAGGGATTTTATCATCTTGACTACATTTTCGAGTACGATGACAAGATTCGGATTATTGTCGATCTGGGTAATGGTCTTGTCAAGCTTGATGATATTGAACGGCATGGAGGCTATGCGCTGCATATTTGAATATCCCGTTCCGAAATCATCGAGTGAAAAGTTTATGCCGGCATTGTAAAGTGCATTGATATTGTTTGCGATGGCATTCTGCATTTCTCCGGCTGCCGTTTCGGTTATTTCGAGATTCAGCTGATCCGGCTTTACATGATTTGTTTTTACTATTTCTATCATATGGGCGGCAAAATCGGTTTCCATGCATTGTACCGGGGAAAGGTTCACTTCAATATAATCAAGCCCCAGTCCGGAAAATTCGTCGCTGCCGATAAACTGACAGACACTTGTCATTACGATATCGCCGATCTTGTGTATCGCGCCGTTTTTCTCCGCAGCGGGAATGAATATATCCGGCGGTACAAAACCGTATTTTTTGCTTTTGAGCCTTAGCAGAGCCTCAGCGGAATTGAATCTTTTCTGCCGTATGGAATATATCGGCTGATAATATACCTCAAATTCGTTTTCGCTTATTGCCTCGTCTATTATGATATCAATGCTGCTCAGAAGATCATATTTCTTTTTCTGGTAGAGATCGGCTGCATACAGTACATCGCCGGTATATGCCGAGGAGGTCAGGTCATTTTCAAATGCCCTGAGCAATGTCGTTTCGGATATATCTTCGGGCATACGGACGACACAGACTACCGTAACAAGATTTATCACAAGCTCGTTATAGCGGATATCCTTCCTGAAATAATCATTGATATAATTCGCAAGAAGCTCCGCTTTGTCAAGACTGCGCATATCCATGCGGATGCGGAAGCATCCCGAGCCGATATAATATACCTCTGCGCGTATCTTGTCGCGCGCAAGATTGTCAAGTATGACCTTCGACAGAAAACGCTTGAAATTCACAGCGTCATTATAGCCGAGCATATCTCTTATTGCCGCGTAATTCGTAAACTGAATAATGATTATGGTTTCAGGTTTTTTGTTTGCGGAGCTGCACCGCAGGTCGCTTACGTAGGAATTGAGGTTATTAAGCCCCGTATCGGGGTCAAGCACCTCCTCAGGGCGCTGCACCATCATGAACATGAACAGAAGCCCCATTGCCAGCGCAAACATATCCATAAGCAAATGCGGCAGCATAAGCTGTACTAAAGACGCTGCAAGGATAAGGAAAAGCCCGAGCGTCATGGAGACCGTCCGCATTGCATCGGTATTCTTGCGGAAATGTATTGTTCGGTAGAAGATGAAAATGCTGTAGTATAATGTTACGATATAAAGCGAAAGGAATAACCAGCCGCGAGTATAGGCGTCGTTTTCATCGAAATAGAAGAGTGCGTCCGTGAGCGGATTCAGGAGAGTGATCACCCCTACAGAAAGTATAGGCGCAAACAGGACAACTATCTTCCATAGCTTGTTGGTCGTCCTGTACCACATATCCTGCTGCAGCAGGACGTAGACAAGGTAAAAGAAGGCAACGACTACGTGCAGGAACAGGTAGAGCGAATGAAAAATATATTTCATCACGACAAAACCTTCGCCGTTGCGGTCAAGTGCGACAGCGGCTATATCCATTGCGGTCGTGAAAAGCGTTACAGTGACAAGTATCAGAAAGAAACGGTTGACCTTATTGCTGTACATCTTCCTCATTACTATCGAGCAGATAAGAAAAAGCTCAAGCAGAAATGCTGAATAGTCAAAATATAATAGTTTTTCCATATATATCACCTGCCTTTTCAGATAATATGTCTATTCATCTATTATATATTATACAATTCATCTATACATTTGGCAATACCTAAATATAAAATTGTATAGACTGCTAAAGGGCAGGGATGTTTTTGTGGAGCTTCAACAACCGATCATATTTTATAGAGATTTATTACTTTAAAACGGCAAAAAATGTCATGAACATGAGTTTTATATCATAAAAGAAATTGAATTTTTTGATATATTCAAGATTATAGCTCATTTTCTGAGGGAGGACTGTATTCACATACACCTCATCAGGGTCATTTGCCCCGTCGAGGAGCTTTTCCTCGTCCTTGAATTTTATGCTTGCAAGGGAGGTTATACCTGCCGGCATAAGAAGCGTCGCGTTCATTTCGTCGGTATAGCGGTCAACATAGCGCTCGACCTCCGGGCGTGTCCCGACAAAGCTCATATCGCCCTTGAGTACATTGAAAAGCTGCGGCAGCTCGTCAAGCCTGCATTTGCGCAGGAACCTTCCCGCGCCGGTAACTCTGCTGTCGTTGCTGACGGTGACCTGTGTGCCGCGTTTTTCTGCGTCAGTCACCATTGTGCGGAATTTGAATATCCTGAATACTCTTCCGTAGGTCGTGACGCGCCGCTGACGGAAAAATACAGGTCCCCTTGAATCGAGCTTTATCCATATGGCTATGATCATCATAAACGGCAGCGCAATGATAGTTATGATAAGCGCAAGTATAATATCGAAAAATCTTTTTACGGCGAGGCTTATGCCGCGTTTCCTGAGAATATCATAATATTCCCTTACGGCATCATTTCTGAATTTTTCGGGAAGCCTTTCCCATTTTTTCATTACTGTTCCTCCTAAAAACCTTTCTCCCGCAGATCGCTTACAAGCTTTACGTAAAATTCTCTTATGTCAAGATCGGGCTTGTCGTGACGGAAAAGGTCGATAATATCCGCATGGGATATACCGTCCGCATCGCGGGAACGCAGAACCGTATAGTTTTCGCCCCACTGAGCCGAGCTTACAGATACAAGCCCGTCATTTTCTCCCTCGAAGCGTGAAGCGAGCATATGGGAGAAATTCAGCGGAAAGACGCTTGTCATAGCCCTGTTTATTTTGCTCCCGAAGCTCTGGTAATATACTCCGGGGCTGTCCGGGACAGTTTCATTGAAGCTGCGGCAGCTTTCGGCTGTCAGGTCACTGACGGCGCCGATAAAATCCGGGTCGCTGTCTCCCATAAGCCGGAAGGCGGCATTATATTTTTCGGTTATAGTCTTTTTCAGGACGTCCGGTGCATTTTTCAGAAGCCAGTCGGCAAATTCACAGCCCCGGTGCGGAGTATTTATTGTAGTCAGAGATGCGACATACGGCGCTGCGCCGAGACATGAAATGGCATAGCGGCTGTCAAGCCCGCCCTTGGAATGGGCAATTATGTTGACCTTATCGCTTCCGGTCTCCTCCAGTATCTCTTTTATGCGCCTCATAAGCTCGACGGCGCTGTTTTTTATATTGAGCGCAGACTGCTGGCTGCCGTAGAAGATGACCGCGCCGTTATCCTCAAGCTCACGGGGTATTCTTCCCCAGTAATTGAAAAGCCTGCTGTCTCTGAAAAACACCCCGTGTACAAGGACGATGGGATATTTTGTCCGGCAGATATTTTTCCCGATGCGGCTTTTCCGCAGTTTCAGGCGCTGTTCCTCCCTGTCGGTTTCCTGATGCACAACGGAGATTATTTTCAGCAGGACAATGATATTGACGATGGGGATAAGTCCGCAGAGTATCCCGAGTATTCTGAGCCTTGTACCGAGCATTGAGGAGGAGAGATACACTCTTATTATTCCGTTCCAGAAGATTATAAGCTCAGAAAAATAAAGTATCAGTCCGTCCCGCAGGAATTCGCTGCTGAAAAGACCATACTGCGGCACATCAGCCGCTATGCAGTATACTGTTTCGGGGAGGATAAGGATAAGGAAGGCGCAGAGCAGATTTCCTCCGCCGCAGGCGATGCGGTATCTTGTCGGAAGAGCGGTAAACGGTGCGGGGAATATATTTGCTGCAAGGAATACTGCCGCAGAGATATAGTAAAGCCGATCCGACAAGCCATAAGCCGCCGTGATACACGGCAGTATCGCGGCGGCGAAAAGTATTAATGATAGTGAGATAATGTTAATTGATTTTTTCATTGTTCTGAATATTTTTAGCAAGTTGTTCCTTTGCGACGGCAAGCATAAGCTTGATACGGTTTTCCTGGTTGACCTTAGGCGCACCGGGGTCGTAGTCGATAGCGACGATATTTGCGCGTTCATCGACCATTTTTATCGGGCGTATCATACCCTTGCCGTTGATATGGTTCGGCAGACAGCCGAAGGGCTGGGTACACACGATATTAGTGTGGGCATAGGTACCGTTGGGGCGGAAGCCATATTTTTTCTGGCTGTTTATGATAAGTTCTTCCAGACCGATAAGGTAATTGAAAAGCTTTTTTACCACGATGAATTTAGCCTTGCTTCCGCCGTAGAGTTTGATATCCTCCATACGGTTATCGACTTTAAAGAGTGCAAAGCCGAGAATACCGGGAAGGTTCACCTCACAATCCTGGTCATACAGGAACTGTTCGAGGTCATTATTTCCGAGGGCGGAATATTTTACATATATTTCCCCGACGATACCGACCTTTACCTTTGGGACTTTATTTATTTTTATTTTAGAGAAATCCGATGCGATGCCGTCCAGATTTTCCGCAATTTCTTTTTTAGTAAAGCCGTGGCCGTCAGCGAGAGTCTGAGTAAGCTTATTGACCCATTTATCGACCATTTCCTGGCTTTCGCCCCTGTTTATTTCGTAGGGCTTAGTCTGGTTATCGAGAGCCATGATCATATCGCCGTAGATAAGTCCTGCGGCGACGCGGCGTATCATTGGTATTGTAAGGCTGAACCCGCTGTTTTTTTCCAGACCGGACATATTGAGCGATATTACCGGAACATTCTCAAACCCGGCCTTCACGAGAGCCTTTCTGAGAAGATGGATATAGTTGGATGCGCGGCAGCCGCCGCCCGTCTGAGTTATCATCAGTGCAGTCTTATTGGTATCATACTTGCCGCTTTGCAGGGCGTGTATCATCTGACCGATTACCAGCAGAGCCGGATAGCAGGTGTCGTTGTGGACATATTTCAGCCCCACCTGAGCTATTTCAGGCCCCTCGGTATCGAGCAGAACGCAGTTGTACCCATAATGCACGAACACGTTTGTCATGATCTTGAAATGTATCTTTGCCATCATCGGAACGAGAATGGTATAGTTTTCCTTTCTCATTTCCTTGGTAAACATCAGTCTTCCGTTTTCATCATAAACTAACTTTGCCATTCTTCCACCTTCCTCTTGGGGCTTTGCCCCAAACCCCACCAAAGGCGCTGCCTTTGGAATCCGGCAGGGCGGTCGACCGCCCTGCACCCGCATTATTTCGCGCCTTACGGTGCTAACTTAAAACTTAAGACTTAAGACTTAAGACTTAAAAATGAATAATAATTGTTGAATTTTGCAAAGCAAAATTCTTTATTAGAGCCTGCCGAAGGCAGGCAACCGACATTATTCATTAAACAGTTATTCAGTTTTCAGTATTCATTTGTCGCCTGCGACTATTATTTCGCTTTGGCTCTGCCAAAGCGTACAACAATTGCACATTGCACATTGCTAATTGCACATTTTATTTAACCGTAGCAAGCAGGCTGCGAAGTCTGATCTTGACTGCGCCGAGGTTTGTTATCTCGTCTATTTTGATCTGAGTGTAAATTCTGCCGTGGCGCTCGAGAATAGCGCGCACTTCGTCGGTCGTAATGGCGTCAACGCCGCAGCCGAAGGAAACAAGCTGCACAAGCTCCATGTCCTTATGGTGTCTTACATATTCAGCGGCAGCATACATTCTGGAATGATATGTCCATTGGTTCAGTACGCCGGTTTTTACTTTTTTGGCTTCCTTGTCGCTGACAATATCCTCGGATACGATCGCAACATCAAAGCTTGTTATAAGCTTGTCAATGCCGTGGTTGATCTCCGGGTCTGCATGATAGGGTCTGCCGGCAAGGACGATTATCTCCTTGCCCTTTTCCCTTGCGCGTTTTATAATGTCATTTCCCTGGTCGCGCAGGCGCTTCATGTAGTCGCTGTATTCGGCATAGGCGGCCTTGGCGGCAGCCTTTACTTCTTTGAGGGTCATATCCGGATAGAATTTCAGCAGCTCGGCGTGTATCTTCTTCGGGAAATCCTTCGGTCTGTGGATGCCGACGAATTCATGGAAAAATTTAACGTCCTCGATACCGCGGATATTTGCGTGTATGACCTCGGGATAATATGCGACCACCGGGCAGTTGTAATGGTTGTCGCCGAGATGCTCGTCAAAGTTATAGGACATACAGGGGTAGAATATCTGCTTTATTCCATTGTCGAGAAGCCACTGTATATGACCGTGCATAAGCTTTGCCGGGAAGCATACCGTATCGCTCGGGATGGTCTGCTGTCCGTGGAGGTAAAGCTTTCTGTTGGAGAAGGGCGATACAACTACCTCGAAATCAAGCTTTGTCAGGAAGGTGTGCCAGAACGGCAGAAGCTCGAACATATTAAGTCCCAGCGGAATGCCTATCTTTCCTCTTGATGCGCCCTCTTTCGGCTTGTAGCTCTGAAGCTGCTGTAATTTGTACTGGTATATATTGAAGCTGTCATCAGGGGATTTCTTGGTGACAGGCTTTTCACAGCGGTTGCCGGCGATATATTTCCTGCCGCCGCTGAATGTATTTACGGTCAGACGGCAGTTATTGCTGCACCCGCCGCAGTTTATTGCCTTTATCTTATGCTCGAAATCGGAAAGCTTTGCCATATTGAGTATGGTCGATCTTCCTTCGCCTTCGCTGAGTGAACGGGCATAAAGAGCCGCGCCGTATGCGCCCATTAGTCCTGAAATATCGGGACGGATAACGTCAGTTCCCATTTCCTGCTCGAATGCGCGCAGGACTGCGTCATTCAGGAATGTTCCCCCCTGTACGACTATTCTCTTGCCAAGCTCGCGCGGACTTGATACGCGGATGACCTTGTAGAGGGCGTTCTTTACTACGCTCAGGCAAAGACCGGCGGAAATATCCTCGATGGTCGCGCCGTCCTTCTGAGCCTGCTTTACGGATGAATTCATGAATACCGTGCATCTTGAACCGAGATCAACAGGATGCTCGGCAAGAAGACCTATTTTTGAGAATTCCTCTGCGCTGTAGCCGAGAGCATTTGCGAAGGTCTGGAGGAAGGAGCCGCAGCC
>CADCGS010000052.1 GCA_902801055.1 uncultured Ruminococcus sp.
GTAGAGTCCTTAAAGAGTGTAGAATAATACCGCGTTTGCGGTATTTTTTTCTTGACTTAAGAAAAAAGAAGCGTATAATAAATTTGCAAATGATTTGCAAAAGGTGATATTATGGAAAAGAATTATAAAACAAAGCCAAAGGAATATATATTAGAATTCCTAAAAACACATAAGAATACAAGCTTTAGTGTACAAGATGTTTATGATGAGATTAAAGAGTCTGGTTATGACATTAATTTAGCTACAGTTTATAGAAATATTCTAAAAATGGTAGATAAGGGAATGCTATTAAAGCATCAGGCATCGAATCAAAAATATGCTACATATCAATATGTAGAATCTAGAAAATGCTTAACTCACTTTCATTTTGAATGTAAGAAATGTGGTATGGTCATTGCTTTAGGTAATGAGGAAAGCGAAAGCTTTGTTTCTATGGTGAAGGAAAAGCATGGCAAAGGCAGATACACATTTATGAAAATCCGTTTTACTATATAGACTACTGTCTGGCGCAAACGATCGCGCTCGAATTCTGGGTATTGATGCAGCATGACCAAAGTGATGCCTGGGAGCGCTACATGAAGCTTGTGAAAAAGGCAGGAACACAGACCTATACTGAGCTGGTCGAAACTGCCGGGCTGAGATCTCCTTTTGAGGAGGATGCTCTCAGAGAGGTCGCCCGGACGGCTGTAGAGTGGCTCGATGAAAACCGGATTTGACGATCGGAGTCTGATTTAATGATGATGAAGGATTTTGTTAAATTTGATAATGTTTACAAACGCTACAAGATGGGCGAGGTCACGATAAACGCCGCAAACGGAGTAAGCTTTTCGATCGACGAAGGCGAATTCGCTGTGGTAGTCGGTCTTTCCGGCGCAGGAAAAACGACCGTACTGAATATTTTAGGCGGGATAGACAGCTGTGACGAAGGGAAGATCACTGTCGGCGGCAAGGATATCAGCCGCCTGAGCGGCAAGGATCTCGCTTCCTACAGAAGATATGATATCGGATTTGTATTCCAGTTTTATAATCTCATACCAAATCTTACGGCAAAGGAAAACGTCGAGCTTGCTACGCAGATATGCCGCGATCATATTTCTTTGTGACGAGCCGACCGGTGCGCTTGATTACAATACAGGAAAAAACATACTGAAGCTCCTGCAGACAAAATGTCAGGAGGATGGTATGACGGTCGTACTCATTACCCACAATTCCGCTATAACTCCCATGGCTAACCGCGTTATACGTATGCGAAGCGGCAAGGTCATAAGCAATACCATTAACGACTCACCCCTGCCCATCGACCAGATCGAATGGTAAAGCAGTATCTTACTAATCTGATAAATAAAGGCAACACCGCCGGGAGAACGCCCTACGGCTCAGCACCACATCTGCTGCGCCCGAAGGAAGTGCCCTTGAAGTACTCTTTTTTTCGTCATTCTGCATAAAACTCGCTTGATGACCGTCAGGCTATCGGCTCGTTTTGCACATTCTGACGACCGGCAAGCTGCCGGTGCCAATGTAGTTTTGAAAAGATATTATCTGTCGGAATGATAATTGTTACCAAAACTGCGGCACTATCTTTGCGCGGTATTGCCTGAATTATGCATAATATCCGAATCAATAATGAAGGGCTGGTGTTGCATGAAAGCTCTGAAAAAAAACATACTAAGAGAAATACTGGGAACTAAATCAAGATTTATTTCTATTCTTGCTATTATCGGACTAAGCACCGGTTTTTTCACAGGTATAAAGGCGTCGGGGCCAAGCCTGATGAAAACAGGCCTCGATTATATGGCAGAAAAGAATCTGATGGATCTGCGCCTGGTGTCAACGGTCGGGTTTGATGACGATGATATCCGAGCGATCAAGGAAAATGATAATACCCTCGATGTCATGCCGGGGTATTCAGCAGACCTTATTACGTCTAAAAATAATATTGATACGGTCATAAAAGTTATTTCTCAGCCGGAAAAAACTGATACAAATAATACTATTATCAATGAACCCCTGATCAATGAAGGCAGACTTGCCTCCGGCAAGGGTGAATGTGTGATGGAAAGCTATTATTTCTATCACTATAATTACAAACTGGGAGATACGATCGTATTTAATCCGGTAATCCAGGGAAATGATACAACTGATATTATCAAAGACCTTGAATTCAAAATAGTCGGCGTTGTTTCTTCCCCTGTATATATAACCTATCAGCGTGAAAATACTAACGTCGGCGATGGTACTGTTGCGTATTTTATTATGGTGCCGTCGGAGGAATTCAGCTCCGAAAGATATACAAATGTTTTTCTTACTACGAAAAAAGGAAAGGATCATTATAATCCCTACAATGACGAATACAAGGATTATATTGAGAAAGCAAAAACCTCATACACTGATCTTTCCGAGGAACGGATAACCATTTTCAATAATAATACACTCAGCGATGCAAAGCAAAAGCTTGCCGACGCCCGGAAGGAATATTCCGATAAAAAGGAGGAAACTCAGAAGGAGCTTTCCGACGGCGAAAAGGAGCTTCATAAGGGTGAAAAAGAGCTTGCCGACAAGGTTCTTGAGGGCGAAAAAAAGATTGCTGATTCTGAAAAGCAGCTTGAAAAGGGAAAAAAAGAGCTTGCTGACGGACAGAAAAAATATTCCGAAGGAATCAATGAAGCCAAAACCAAGCTGACCGATGCAAGACAGAAATATTCCGAAGGAAAAACGGAATATACCAAGGCTAAGCTCGAATATGATACGAAGATCGAGGAAGCTCAGAATAAGCTTGACGACGCCCAGACTGAATTCAATACACAGTATCAGCTATTCTACGGGACGACCAAGCCCCAGGCAGAAACCAAGCTTTCACTGCTGAAAACAGCTATAGATGCCTGCAAAGAGGTCATAGAAAAAACGAAGGCTTCAATTGAAGAATTAGAAAAAAATGTCACCGTCGAGGTAGATGATACAAACGAGCTTGAAAAGCTGAAAAACAAGCTTGACGAATATAAAGGCAAGCTTGACGAATACAACGATCAGTATGAGGACGGCAAAAAGCAGCTCAAGGACGGTGAGGATCAGCTTAACAATGCCAAAACTGAGCTTGAAAATGCGAAAAATGAATTCCGTCAGAAAAAAGCCGAGGGTGCTGTTTCGCTGAATGATGCCCAGATAAAGCTTGATGAAGCCGAAAGCCAGCTTGAAATAGGCGAGCTTGAATACAAAACTGCCATGACTACCGGAATTCTCGAGATCGAGGAAGCGCAGAGCAAGATCTCCGAAGCCGAAAATCAGATCGAAAAAGGCAAGGCTGAGCTTGAAAAGCAAAGGGCAGCAGGCATGGAGGAGCTTAAAAAAGGAAGAGAAAAGCTCAATGCCGGAAAAAGTGAGGCTGCCCGTCAGCTAAGTGAGGCCGGGCAGAAGCTCAGCGATGCTGAAAAACAGCTTGATGCTCTCAACGATGCGAAATGGTATGTTTTCGCCCGTGATGATAACCCCGGTTATTCCGGACTGCAGGAGGACGCCGGAAGAGTTGACAGAGTAGCGACTATTTTCCCGTTCTTTTTCATGCTTGTCGCTTCTCTTGTTTGCCTTACTACCATGTCAAGAATGGTCGAGGAACGCCGCACTGAGATCGGTACTCTGAAAGCACTGGGGTATTCAAATTTCAGCATAGCGCTGAAATATTTTGTATATTCCTCGATAGCATCGGTCACAGGAAGTATTATCGGCGGTATACTGGGAATGTCTACGATACCAAAAATAATTGTGGATACATATTCCATGCTGTATACCCTTCCGGAATCAAGAATAGTTATACCGTTTGATATATTCTTATTTGCATCGGGTCTGGGGCTGCTTTGCACCTCTGCCGTTGCGGTCGTATCCTGTCTGGGTGAGCTGAGGCTCAGACCCGCACCGCTGATGCGCCCCAAAGCCCCAAAACCCGGAAAGCGCATACTGCTCGAATATTTCACATTTATATGGAAGCATCTTAATTTCACCTCAAAGGTCACAATGCGTAATCTTTTCCGCTATAAGATACGTTTCCTTATGACGGTGGTAGGCGTTGCGGGATGTACCGCACTTATAATAGGAGCCTTGGGGCTGAAGGATTCGCTGTCGGTCATTGCGGACAGGCAGTATAAGGAGCTGACCGTATTCGATCAGATCTATGCTCTTTCGGAGCCGGGAAGCTCCAAAGAATTGGGATATATCATGTCCCAGTTCCATGCGGACAAGCGTTTCAAGGAAGCGATAGCAGTTCAGCAGGACTGGATAACGATAAATCACCATAAGGACAAAAAGATAAGTCTGCGCACAATCATAGCTGAAAATGACGAACATTTCAGAAATATATTTAATCTGCGCGACAGAGAAACGCATGAAGCGGTAACGCTGACGGACGAGGGCGCAGTTATCAATGAGCGATTGTCTCAGGTCGTCGGCACAGGCGTCGGAGAAAACCTTGAATTCACAATGGACGGTGAAACATACACCGTCAGGATCACCGGAATAACGGAAAACTATGCCGGAAATGCAATATACCTGACGCCGGAATTATTCACCAGCATAACCAATAAGGAACCGATTTTCAATATTGTTTACACGCAGATCTCCGAGGATTACGCCGATGAAGCAAAGGATATAGCGAATGACTGGATGGAGAAGGACGAAATTCTGACGGTATCGGTTCTTGAAGATCAGCTCAACGGAATACTCAGCACTCTTGATTCACTTAATGTTATCGTGCTGGTCGTAGTGATATGTGCCGGAATGTTAGCCATGGTCGTGCTTTACAACCTGACAAATATAAATATATCCGAGCGTACCCGTGAGATCGCAACGATCAAGGTACTGGGCTTCTATAATATGGAGACCGCAAACTATATCTACAGGGAAAACATAATCCTGACCCTGACAGGTGCGACAGCCGGATTACCGCTTGGTATGATATTCCTGTCATTCATTGTAGAATCAATACAGATGGAAATGGTAATGTTCCCGAAATATATCACCATTTTCTCATATCTTGCAGGATTTGCACTTACTCTCTTATTCTCATTACTTGTTAATTTCATTATGTACTTCAAAATGAAAAAGATCAGCATGGTCGAGTCACTAAAGTCGATCGAATAACAACCCCTCACCGGCGTGCCGCCGGTGCGTGCCCGCACTGGCCAATTCGCGCCGGCGTGCCGCCGGTGCTTGACTATGGGGGAAAATGATATTATAATAGATAATGTCTTAAACTATGTTTGAGGAAAAAACAATGCAAAGGAGCAGTAATAAATGAAAACAAGAATAGGTATTTTAGGATACGGTAATCTCGGACGCGGAACAGAGATTGCTGTCGCTGCGGCAGAGGATATGGAGCTTGCCGCTGTGTTTACACGCCGCGATCCCGCAGGTGTAATGATCCTTACTGAGGGCGTTCCTGTAGTAAATGTATCTGAAATAGAAAACTGGAAGGATAAGATCGACGTCCTTGTACTCTGCGGAGGCAGCGCAACCGATCTCCCGGTGCAGACTCCGAAATATGCTGAACTTTTCAATGTAATCGACAGCTTCGATACCCATGCAAGAATCCCTGAGCATTTCGCAAATGTCGATGCAGCCGCTAAAAAGGGCGGTAAGATCGGTATGATCTCTGTAGGATGGGATCCAGGTCTGTTCTCACTCAACAGAGTATATGCAAATGCTATCCTCCCCGACGGAAAGGATTATACCTTCTGGGGTAAGGGCGTGAGCCAGGGTCATTCCGATGCGATCCGCCGCGTTAAGGGCGTTAAAAATGCAAAACAGTATACCGTCCCGGTCGAATCTGCTCTTGAATCAGTAAGAAACGGCGAAAATCCTGAGCTTTCTACACGCCAGAAACATCTTCGTGAATGCTTCGTCGTTCTTGAAGACGGCGCTGATGCCGCTCAGGTCGAAAAGGATATCAAGGAAATGCCTAACTACTTCGCAGATTATGATACTACCGTTCATTTCATCAGCGAGGAAGAGCTTCTCCGCGACCATGCGGGTATGGCTCACGGCGGCTTCGTTTTCAGAAGCGGCAGAACAGGCGTGAATAAAGAAAATAACCACATCATTGAATACAGCCTCAAACTCGATTCAAATCCCGAATTCACTACAAGCGTTCTTGTGGCTTATGCAAGAGCTGTAAAGCGTATGGCTGACGAGGGTATGACAGGCGCAAAGACAGTACTCGATGTACCGCCCGCATATCTCTGCATTCAGTCCGGCGACGAGCTGCGAGCACATCTTCTCTGATATATAAAAATTTCCGGCGTATGACAGATTCATATGCCGGATTTTTTTCGCTATTTATATTATATATTAAATGAATTCATCATAGGAATTTATGAAGATATCAGCTGCATCCTTTATCTCATTAAGATATGCTTCATTTGACGGATCATATACAGCGACAGTTTTCATCCCTGCGGAGGAGGAACTGCGCAGACCCTCGATAATATCTTCATATACCGTACAATCCTCCGGCTCGACACCTAATTTGCGGGCAGTATACAGATATATCTCAGGATTGCTCTTATTCATGCCTACCTCCGAGGTGTAGCATATGACGTCGAATATACCGTCAAGTCCGTTATTCTCCAGACAGGGCATCAGCAGATAAGGATTGTTAGAAGTAGCCATCCCGAGAAGTATCCCCTCCCCCTTCAGCCTTCTGATATATTCCTCTGCACCGGGCTTCAGCCGAACATTGTTTGCATATTCATAATGCGCCATATCAAGCCATTCCTGCATTATTTCATCTGTGCTGTCGGGAAGATCATATACCTTTTTGGTATATGCCGCCGCTGTTTCAAAAAACATACTGCGCATCTTATCAGTATATTCATCCGTAACGGGTATTCCGCGCTTTGTCAGGAAATCTACGTCAACCTTTTTCCAGACATACATCGAATCAACAAGCGTTCCGTCAAAATCAAATATAGCAGCCTTCATTATCATCTTCCTTTCATCTGTAAAACTATACTGTAAGGGGACGCCCGGTTTATCACTTGGCGTCCCCCTTCTTATGCTGCATCTTTCTCATTGAGCTCTTTAAGCTTTGCTTTGATATAATTCTGATATTTTTTGTAATCCTTGTTCCAGCGTTCTGCAAGCTTTTTATCATTTCTGCGGTCTGGAATTTTGTAATGCTCCTTGATATATTTCCCGAGATAATCGGAGATCTTCTTTGCACCGAAGGTATTCATATGAACGCCTCCGTCTCTTGTATCAAGCGTCCAGTCTATATTGACATATTCCGGATGGGTGCCGAAATCTATATGAGGGATATTCCTTGACTCTGCATATTTGCGTACAGCCTCGTGATTTTCCTTACTGCTCGTCAGAGTATTCGGTATCGTCACAAGCATTACATCTATTCCATTTTCATGGCAGAGATCCACGAATTTATTAAGATAATACATGATGTAGGGACTGATAACACCGTTCTTGTATTCCTCGTCCTTGCCGTCTTCAAGACGCAGCTCCGGAGTCTCCAGAGGTACCGTAGACGGATCCACCATCTGTCCGCGGGAGAAGGACTGCCATTTATATTCTATCGGAGCAAAATAATCCTTCGGCTTGAATATTTTCCAGTTATCATGATACTTGAACAGAGGCATCTCATTTTCCATTACATTATTGAGCGTCCTGTCTCTGAGAGTAGCATCGGATTTTGGCGGGAAAAGGGCATCCGTCTCGAATATGACCAGCGACGGAGACTGAGTTTTCAGTATCTCCTTCAGGATATAGTATGCCTCAGACATAAGTATAGCGCCCTGTGCGGATACATATGTCGTCATACCGTGGGAATGCCACATTTCAAGCGGTGAAAAGGACGAATAAGCCTCACTGTTGCCGATTATTACAGTATCAATGGTATTTGCAGGTTCTGCATAGAAGCCGTGTGCATTCTGATCCTTCATACCGGATGCTTTTGTATTATTCTTAGGGTGGAACATATATGTAAATATCGGCATCATCAAAGCCAGTATCAGAAAGAAGCATAATCCGCGGAAAAATTTACCGGCATAAACAAACGCTCTGCTGTGTTCCTTCACGGACTTGTTTTCTTCCTCCGTTACGGGAACCTTAGCTTCTGAGACTTCCTTATCGGGTGCTGCCTTTTCAGAGGGCTTTTTCTCCTCTGTTTTATTTCCGGCTGCATTTTTATCCTCGGATATATTTTTTTCATCGGCAGATGCAGAAGGCTTTGCAGCCTTCTGATCCGTTTCCTGTATTTTCTTTGTGTTCTTCTTTTTCATTATACCACCACTTACTAAAACTGTGCGTAAATGTTATCAACAACACCGTAATTCGGCCCGAATGCTCCTAATATAAGTACAGAAATTATCAGACCCATCATAACAGGCCATTTTATATATATCCTTCCGGTTGAAACCGATTTGAGCGGATCCTTACCCTTCTCCTTGAGTATTGCAACAATAAGCATAATGATAACACCGATCAGGATAATCAGGTAATCGTGCCGGTCGGTACCGCGTTCAAACAATGTACCGTAAATAATATCATTTATGCTGAAATTGGTAAAGCTGCGCCATACTATTGCGCCGAAATCACCGATAGTATCGGCTTTGAACATAGCCATACCCCAATTTACAAGCAGCAGTGTGCGGATAACAGCCCATGCACTCATAAGCTTGCCCTTGCGGTCTATTTTCGATTTGCTGAACATCCTGACGAATACAGGCTCGAAAATCGTACCGAGGAGCATTATCAGGAAATAATAAAGTCCGTAGATAACGTATTTCATGCTTGCGCCGTGCCACAGACCGGTGCCGAGCCATACCACAAGCAGCGCACATGACGACGGCACAATGCTTGCCATGAATTTGCTCATATGCTTCTGAGAAGCCTTGCTCAGCTTCATGAAGGGCTGGGAAAGCGATACCGGATAGAATACATAATCCTTGAACCAGGTACCGAGTGTGATATGCCACCTTCTCCAGAATTCACCGACGGATTTCGAGAAAAACGGCTGGCGGAAATTAGGCTCAAGCTTTATTCCGAATATCCTCGCTGTACCGGACATTATATCAATGCAGCCGGAAAAATCCGTATAAAGCTGTATGGTATAAAATATCATTGCCATTATTATGACAAAGCTCCCGTATTTGTTATAATCCGAAAAAACATCGGTTGCGATATATGAAGCTCTGTCAGAGATAACGAGCTTTTTGAAAAGACCCCAGAATATCAGTGTGACGCCGGCGGTGAAATCCTCGTTATCATAACGATGACCCTCGGCAAGCTGAGGCATGAGCTTGTCATAGCGTCCGATAGGGCCTTCGGTCATCTGCGGGAAAAAGCTGACAAAAAGCAAAAGCTTTGCAGGGTTTGTCTCTGCCCTGTATTTTCCGCGGTATGTATCGACAACATAGCCGATAGCCTGAAGGGTATAATAAGAAATACCCAGCGGCAATACGAAATTCATGAGCGGTATCTCGAAGCCTGCGCGGAATAACGAGGATATGCCGTTGATCGTCCCGAGAAAGAAATCCGTATATTTCAGAACGATAAGTATTCCGAGAGAGATTATCACCGATGCCGCAACGACTGTTTTTTTCTCTTTGGTCACCTTGTTTTTCAGTTCTTTTCTTTCATCCTTAGACAGACCTTTTTTTGCGCTGTTGAAGCCGTCCTGCAGCTTTGTAAGCTTCAGACCGCAGAAATAAGATGAAAACGCCGTAACAAAAAGGCAAAGTGAAAGAAACCCGTCCAGTGCGATACTGAACAGGCAGCTGCCCGCCAGAAGCACCTTCCATCTGTGCCTGAGCGGAAACAGCAGGTAAAACACATATACGATAACCACAAACCCGAAAAAATACAGGTATGAAGTATAGGTCAAACAAGTCACATCCTTTTTTCAACTGAGGACAGCTGTTATGAAATCAGACACTGCCGCGCTCCGTTCGTAATATCAGGAGCGGGCAGCGCAATGCACTCAGTCCTCGAGTCTCTGTATCATTGCATAGATCGCTTCGGCGGAATTGAAGTTTTCCGGAACAAGATCCATAGGAGTGATCTCTATATCATATTCGTCAGTAAGTCTTGCTACAAGCTGGATGATCGTCATGGAATCGAGTATTCCTGAATCGACCAGTTCCTTTTCTGTTTCAAAATCCACTCCGGGCTTTACCTCGCTGAGTATTTCAAGTAATTCTTCCATGTTGATTTCTCCTTTACTGATCTTTATAATTATTTTTCAGCATAGCACGGTCGATTTTACCGTTGCTGTTATGCGGCATGGTACTGAGCTTTACAAGCTTCGCCGGGAGCATATATTCCGGCACCCTTGCTTTAAGCCCTGCAAAAAGCGTATCCTCATCGGTTTTTCCTTCGTAGATAAGTATTATCCTGTCGGTCTCGCCGTTATATATGCAGGCGCAGGAGAGCACTCCCTCTTCCGCGCAGGCTGCGTTTTCTATCTCGCCAAGTTCTATGCGGTAGCCCATATGCTTTATCTGGAAATCCTTCCTGCCGCAGTAGATAAGCTCACCAAGCTCGTTATATTTTACTATATCCCCTGTCCTGTATACGATCTCCGGATATGCAGTACTCAGCGGATCCTGTACAAATGCCTCGGCTGTTTTTTCCGGATTGTCATAATATCCTGACGCAACGAAGGGGCCTCCTACATAAAGCTCGCCCTCCTGTCCCGGCTCACATTCCCTGCCGTCCTCTCCTATAACAGAAATGCGGCAGTTATCACAGGCTGTACCGATAGGAAGCGGCTGACCGTCCCCGAAGCTGCGGTTCACGACATAATAGGTGCATATATCGGTCGTCTCTGTCGGGCCGAAAAGATTTGCAAAGCGGCAGTCCGGGAAATATTTTATCCAGTAATTGAGCTGCTTTGTCGGCATGACCTCGCCGGCGAAAAGTATCTGTGAAAGATGCTCCGGCTTTGCATACTTGAAAAGATCCATATTTGCTGCAATACAAAGAGCCGAGGGCACCCAGTATATTGTATTGACCTTTTTCTCATTCATATACTGCACAAGCTTTATCGGGAAGGCGAAAAATTTCTTCGGGATTATTGCAAGCTGTGCGCCGGTGCGAAGCGTTGAAAAAAGGTCGGTGACCGACATACTGAAATAAAATGGAGTCTGGCTTCCGAATATAGTTTCACTTGTAATATCAAATGTATTTATAAACCAATCGGTATAGGAAAGTACATTTCCATGAGTTACTGCCGTTCCCTTCGGTACTCCTGTAGAACCAGAGGTAAACAGGCAATACAATAAATCAGTTGATGTCATTTTGCATTGAATTTCAGATAAAAGCTTATCATCTGCCTCAGCTGAAAGCGCTTCTGCAGAGGTAAGACTTAATCCTTCAAAACCGATATCATTAAGACTTTCTGAAAGTTCCTCCTCATATATTACCGCAAATGGCTTTACCGCTGCAAAAATTGACTTAATTCTCTGATGCGCTCAAGCGGCATTTTTGAATCAATTACTACATAGAAATTTCCGCTATAGGCTGTACCAAGCATAGCCGCCGCACATTCGGGAGTCTTGTCCATATAGACAGCGACTGCTGATCTTTCTCTGCCGCAGCCGATAACGGCGGAAGCGATCCTTTTAGCAAGCTGTGAAAGCTCAGAATATGTAAGCTCATGAGTATCATCGCAGACTGCTGTCTTATCCGGGTATTTACTGACAGACAGGTCAAAATAGTCGGTAAATATTTTCATGCCGTAAGCTCTCCTTTTTTTCAAAATATTCTATATTAAGCCATAAACATTATAACACTGCAATAGTACAATTTCAATTAAAAAGAATACCGAGAAATACTCCAATTTAATGTTTTTTAAGTGCATTTTACACTAAAAATAATACAAATGTCACTCCTGCAAAAAAAGAAGAAACAGCCCCGTAAAAGGCTGTCCAAAGCTGTCATTTTTTTATTCCGAGAAGGTATTCAGCCCGCTCAATTTCCTCTTTTGACGGAACAGGAACACCCTCAAGCGGATAGAGCTGTTTCAGCTCCTCCCATTTCATTATGCCGAGTGTATGATAAGGAAGTATCTCAACACGATCCACCGTATCAAGAGAAGAGATAAATCCTTTCAATGCTGTAAGATCCTCCTCTCTGTCGGTCAATCCGGGAACAAGTACATGACGGATCCACATTTTCTTTCCCTTATCGGAAAGATATCGTGCCATCGCAAGGATATTTTCATTCCCGAAGCCTGTAAGCGCCCTATGTCCCTGCGGATCCATATCTTTTATATCGAGGATAAAGAGGTCGGTGACAGAGAGCAGCCGGTCAAATTTTTCAAGCCACTCGGGATCCTCAGAAAACGGCTGACCGGCAGTATCTACAGCTGTATTTATCCCGTCTTTTTTCGCAAGGGTCAGAAATTCTGTCAAAAAATCTATCTGCAGAAGCGGTTCTCCGCCGCTGACAGTGATACCGCCGTTATTTTTCCAGTAGCCCTTATATCGGCGCACCCTCTGGAAAAGCTTTTCAGCAGTCCATTCCTCCCCGTCCATTTTCCATGTCTCGGGATTATGACAGAATTTGCATCTCATTTTGCACCCGCTGAGAAATACAACAAACCTGACACCCGGACCATCAACAAGACCGAACGTCTCCAGCGAATGAACTATCCCTATATTACCATTATCTGCCATAATAATCTCCCTTTTATAATTCATTTCCGCCCCCTGCCTGGGGCGTTGACCCAGGTCTCGCCTGCCGGCTCGGTCGCGCTCCGCAGAGCGCGAAACCTCAAGCGTGAGCAATCCCTCGTGCCGGGGGTGAATTCAAAAACAGTCCAGTGGACTGTTTTTGAAGAGGGGACGCCCTGGGAAAGAGGGCGGCGCAGTGCCTGCGCTCTCAATTCGCGTAATCGTTCGCTCCGCTCACTCTGCACCCGTAAGAAAACTTTATTACCCGCGATCGTTATTTATTGTATACGCTCTTTCCGTCTGCCCACGCCGCCGCACCTGTCAATAAAGTAACGACCGCGCCGGCGTGCCGCCGGTGTCAGTTCACGTAATCGTTCGCTCCGCTCACTCTGCAC
>CADCGS010000053.1 GCA_902801055.1 uncultured Ruminococcus sp.
CGGCTCATGTTCATGTCATGCAGATTATTTGATCGTTTACGGCTGAATGATATCCTCTGCCGCAAGCGCGTGATCCATCCGGGAATGTTTTTACACTAACATCGTAACCGTTCGGAAAAATCAGGAAAAGGAATAAGGTGAATGATAATGTTTGATATCGGAGATGTTCTTTTATACGGTACAAAGGGAGTATGCAGGATAGAAAAGACCGAGCAGAGATATGTACGCGGAGAATACAAGGATTATCTTGTACTCAGACCGGTATTTGACAAGGATTCCACTATTTTTATACCGACTGACAGTGAACCGGCGCGAAAAAAGATGCAGTCCATCCTTTCCGAAGAGGCGGTCATGGAAATGATACAGTCCATCCCGGATGAAGATGCAGTATGGGTTTCGGACGACAACGAGCGCAAAGCATATTACACCGGACTAATCGACAAATGTGACCGGATAATGATCCTGCGTATCCTCATAACTCTGCACATCCACCGCACCGAACAGGAGCAGCGCGGCAGACGGCTGCACCAGTCGGACGAGGTTATACTCAAACAGACCGAAATGCTCCTGTATGACGAATTTGCATATGTTCTCGGCTCAACGCCGAAGGAGATCGCGCAGACCGTCAGCGCGAAGATCGCCGAAAGAAACTGACCTCAGCCCTTTACATTAACATATAATATCATTCTCACTGACTGTATATTATTCTCCCTGACTGTATATTGTATCATTCTCCCTGACTGTATATTGTATCATTCTCCCTGACTGTCCGGTCGGGGAGTTTTTTGTTAAGGCAATATCGCACAAAGATAGTGCCGCCGGCGTGCCGCCGGTGTCAATTCGCGGGGGTCGCTGCGCTACGCTCCGCTCTGCGCTCATACCGAACATTCGTAACTCGCGGTCTTTACTTTATTGACAGGTGCGGCGCGGAGTGCCTCCGGTGCGTGCACCCCAAGGGTACTTCCTACGGGCGCCCGCACTAGGCAATTCGCGGGGGGCGCTCCACTTCGTTCCGCTCTGCACTCGAACCGAACATTCACTACTCGCGGTCGTTACTTTATGACAGGTGCGGCGGCGTTATGTTCCCCGTGGCTTTTATTCAGAGCGCGGGATACAAAGTTTTCTTACGAGTGCAGAGTGAGCGGAGCGAACGATTACGCGAATTGAGAGCGCAGGCACTGCGCCGTGAGCTGACACCGGCGGCACGCCGGCGTTCTGTTCCCCGCGGCTTTAATAACGATCGCGGGATGCAAAGTTTTCTTACGAGTGCAGAGTGAGCGGAGCGAACGATTACGCGAATAGCACGAAGTGCGCGGGTCCAGGGAGCTTGCTCCCTGGCGGCAGCCCAGCAGGGATTTGATTTTTGTGATATTATTGGTTCCGGTCTTGAATTATTTTTGTGCGTATTATATAATTAAAGGTATACGGGAAAAGAGATGTTGCTGTGCGGGTGACGTACAGTATAATGGGGGAGTGTTAATATGCGTACTGATAAGATAAATTATTATCTCGATATCGCCGAAACGGTATTGGAGAGGGGTACCTGCCTGCGCAGAAATTTCGGTGCTATAATCGTAAAGAATGACCAGATAATCTCTACGGGCTATGTCGGCGCACCAAGAGGGCGGCAGAATTGCATTGACCTCGGTGTATGTGTGCGCGAAACGCTCAAGGTGCCTCGCGGAGAACGCTATGAGCTGTGCCGGAGCGTCCATGCGGAACAGAACGCTATTATCCATGCAAGACGTGAGGATATGATCGGCTCTACGCTTTATCTCGTGGGTAAGGATGCGAAAACCGGAGAATATGTGGAAAATGCCTCCGCCTGCTCGATGTGTAAGAGAATGATAATCAATGCCGGGATAGATCAGGTCATAATCCGCAATAATAAACAGCATTATACAGTAGTCGAGGTGGACGACTGGGTCATTAATGATGAATCCGTCAGCGGAGTTCTGGGCTACTGATCTTTAAGGAGAAGCTATGTCATATATCAACTGCCCTGAATGCAGAAGGATCATGTCGGATAAGGTCGATTCATGTCCGGGCTGCGGATTTCCCGTGGGTGAATTTACTGACCCGTCCGTTAAGAATGAACCGGAGGACGGTGTTTCTTATGTGGTTTATCCTGAGCCTGGACAGGACGGGTCTTCTGCGCCAGAAAAGAAAAAAATATCCCGCAACACGACTGACTCGATCCGGACTGTGGATGCGCCAGCCCGAAGAAAAAGACGGGTCTATGCTGCCGCAGCTGCAGCTGTCCTTGCGGCTGCGATATGTACGGGAGTTATAGTTTCTGTGGCTGTGCACTTCTCTTCTGCAGATCCGGTACAGGTTAGTGATGAGGTATACGATAATTCAGAGGTAAGTACCGCTCCCGCTCCGTTTGATCCGTCCAATACACATATCGCCGGGTCTGAGGTCAGGTACAATGACCGCTTTATGCTTATCGAAAGCAGCGAAAAAACTCCGTTTGTTGCTGTGGTCGAGGATAGGGAATATTTTCAGAGAAGCGGGATACCGTTCTATTATTATGTCTATATGGTCGATGGACAGGCGAGCAGACTTATCGAAACGGAATTTGAAGGCTCTGATATAAAGACGGAGGATAAATTTTCCGTCTGTGGTATTCTTGGAGGATATGAGATCGGTGAGGACGATATAGTCCGCTCAACGGTAAATACGGAATTTGAGGATGATCTGAATGTATATCATACAAGTGCCGCAATTACGACAAATATCCGGATGAATGATGATGTGACCGGTTTACTCTTTTATGACCTTCCCGTAGAAGAAAGCCGGCGCGGCATTACAGGCGGCTTCATGACCATATATAAGGGCTCGGGAAAGGCTCATGACGAGGTATATGATCTTGAACTGGGAACGGACAGCATAAATACTGAATTCATTCCCAGATATTTTATTCCTTATGAAACGATCAGGGACGGGGATTACAGTTATGAATCCGGCCCTGAGATAAATGTCGATGATTCCGGAGATAAGGCTGAGATCAGTCTCAGGGGAAGCATAAGACTTAACGAACCCGTGAGCGGGAGTCTCCTTATCCGTTATGAATTATCAGGGGATAAGAGAATGAGCAACAATCCGGCTAAGGGCATAAAGCGCGCTACACTAAGCAGCGGCTCGGCGTCCTTCAATATACACAGTGAGCAGGAAAAATCCGAAGACGGATATGACCCTTCCTTTGAATTGGATATTATCGGTATTATCAGGATCGTTCCTCTGGGAGATGGTGAAAATGGGTGAGATAAATTGTCCGGGCTGTAATGCAGTCATTTCCGACCGGGCTGTTAAATGCAAAAAATGCCGGTATCCGCTGGGGAAATATATTTCCCCGGAAAATGATGATGACGGCGTTTCTCATCTTCTGCCCGAGGAGGTGCTTTCCGTAAAGGATCCGGAGCTTGCAGCCGCAGCTGCCGGGGCTGATAAGCGCAGCAGAGGCAGAAAAAAATGGCTTGCCGTGACGCTGACAGTGATCGCACTGCTTGTCGGTGCAGCATTTGCCGTGTTTTTTCTTATGGGCGGCGTTATCATGCGGCATACTGTGGTACAGATCAATGTAGGTGAACTGACAATGAGCCGCGTCATGCGTGTGGGCTATCAATATGTTGTTTCTTTTTCGTCAGATGAATCTGCTCCGTTTGCCGCCGTGGTAAAGGAAAAATCTTCGTCAGGAAATAGTGACGGGCTGCATTACGTTTTGATGAAAAACGGCAGCGGGACACTCAGTATGCGCTATTCCAAGGACAATACCTATTATTCCGGTTCGGGTCTGAGTCTTGTAGGCTGCTGCGAAGGCTATGAGATTTCCAAGGAGGATCTGAACGAAACAAATATAAGATTTGTCCGTACAGGGAAGGATGCCTACGGGAGAAATAAAAACAATATCATTGATGCAGATATTTCGCTTGATCCTTCTATGAGCGGGATAATGCTGTACAGTATATCATTTTACGAAGGAAGCTATGTTCTGAAAAATCTTTCTGTACCGGTCTGTGAGGGAAAAGGAAGGATAGCCGAGGAGATATCCTATTATTATTCGGATTGGAATTCCTCGCACCTGGAGCTTGTGCCGGAGTTCTTCATTCCCGTAAAGGAGCAGAGCCGGGAGAGGATAACCATTTCTTCGCCGACGGCTGAGCTTATTGAGACTGATGCTGATGCAGATATACGTAAGCTTTACGGTATGGAGGCATATGCTGATTCCGCAAGGAGAAAAAAGGAGGATGGCTGTATCTGTGAGCTGAAAGCCCGCACTGAGGCTGTAAGCCACGGCGGGATAATGCTTTATTCCTATAATGTGAAATGTCAGGGCAGCGGGGACGTTTCCGGGCAGGCAAGTGATTATGCCGCAGACGGGAATTTTACGGTCGATGGATATGTCTGGCTGAGCGGTACCCCTGATGCAAAGGATATTACCGTATCGGTCACGCCGTGGGGATATATTGAATATGCCGAAGTGAGTTGAGCGTGATTATCGTGAGTTTTTTGGGGGGCGAAAAAACTTTTTTAAAAAACTATAAAAAACTAATAAAAATATCTTGACAATGCATTTAATTTAGTGTATTATATAGATGGTCTTGAGAGACATTGGTTAATATGGCTTAAACAAGGCAATTACTATGATTACAAGATGAATATTCAGACTGTTTTCAGTTTTGATTATTCCTTTCTTTCCTTTTTCCTTTTTTCTTTTTATTCCTTTTAGGCATAGGCACAGAGTTTATCTGTGCCTTTTGTCTTGTCTGTAAAAAATCGTTTTATTTTTATTATAAAGACTTTAGAAATACATGAGTTTATGCTATACTTGATAATATAAAGAGTACAATACGGAATTACGGTGATACAAATGAAGATAGCTATTTTTACCGAGGTGCTGGAGCCGTATGTCTGTGGTATTTCAAGCTATGTTGAGGTGCTGCGCAGCGGACTTATCAGCCTCGGTCATAAGGTGATAGTGATCACATCCTCCCTTCATACGCAGAAATCAGTCATAAAGGGCGGAGTGATACGCTGTGCTGCTGTAAAATGCGGCAATAAATACGGCTATGAATGTAAAAACATAAATGACAAGCTTGTGGGCAAGATACTGGATTCGTTCAGACCGGATGTCATACATATCCAGACTGATACGAAAATAGGCTATATGGGTCTTGCCTTTGCGGACAGGCTGAGATGCCCGGTGGTTTTTTCCGTCCATGATTATTACCTTGACCGTTTCGCGGCAAGCCGGAGCCAGCTTGTATGGAAGATAAAGACCCATTTTGAGAAAAAGCATTTCCGCGATATGATAGATAATGCCCAGATAATAGCCTCCTCCAATAAAAGAGCCTCATCCTTCGTGCGTGAGGCAGGAAGGAGCCGGAAGGTGTGGCTTATACCTTCGGCTACCGACAGGAGCGTATTTGACTACAGGAATGCAAGCGAACAGGCTGTGGCAAAAATGCGCCGCCGTCTGAAGCTGCCGGGAAATGCAGTCGTTGCCGTTTTTGCCGGCGACCTCAGCGTGGATAAAAACCTCGAATTCGTGCTCGGGGCTTTTGCCCGGCATATCAAAAAATCGGACAGGGTACATTTCCTTATAGTCGGCGAAGGGACAGAACTATCGCATCTGAAGGCGCTGAGCGAGCGCCTGCATCTGAGCGACAGGGTGCATTTTACGGGAAAGATAGCCCACAGCATTATGCCGGCGGTATTTTCGTCATGCGATATATATGTCTGTTCGTCGGATGATGCGCTGCTGTCCATGTCCTTTGTGGAGGCGATGTCCTGCGGACTGCCGGTACTTGTCAAGGAGGATGAGGAGCAGTATGTCTACAATATGATAAAGGAGGGAGTGAACGGCTTCGTATACAGCGATGAGGAAAGCTTTGCGAAATATCTGAAAACTCTTTCCACCTTCAATGAATTCAAAAAAAGCGAGCTTCGCCGTATCGTGCGCGGAAGTATGCGGAATACCGATGCCGATTATATGGCGAAATGCACAGTCAGAGCCTATGAACAGGCAATAAAGGCGTTCCGCATAAATGTGGATATCATAAAATGATAAAATACTTTAAAATTAGGCAGAAATATAGTATAATATATATATCAAGATATCGGAGGAAACTCCGTTGTAAGGCAGGTGTAAAAAAATGGAACAAAAATTTTCAGTAAGCTTATCCAAGATAATCAAGGAGCTGTCGCTGACGGTCGCCTATATGCCGAATGACCCCGAGGAGATAAAGATATTCTCCAAGGATATAACCCGTCCGGGTCTTGAGCTGACAGGCTTCCTTGACTTTTTCGATACCTCGCGTATCATTATTTTCGGCAATACCGAAAACAGCTACCTGAGCCGTTTCAGCTCCGAGCAGCGCTTCCATGTGATCGACAGGCTTTTTGCCATGCAGCCGCCGGCAATAGTCGTCACAAGAGATATAGTGCCCTATCCCGAGCTTATGTCGGCTGCGGAAAAGTGCAAGATACCGGTGCTTCGCTCCGTTGACCCGACCTCCTCCGTTACTGCGGCTCTTGTAAACTTCACTAATTTCGAGCTTGCTCCGCGGGTCACGCGTCACGGCGTACTCGTTGAGGTATACGGTGAGGGGCTTCTTATCGTCGGCGACAGCGGCGTTGGTAAGAGCGAAACAGCTATCGAGCTTATCAAGCGCGGGCACCGTCTTATCGCGGATGATGCCGTTGAGATAAGAAAGGTATCGAATTCGCAGCTTATAGGCTCTGCTCCGGAAAATATCAGGCATTTTATCGAGCTGAGAGGTATAGGTATTATCAATGCCAGAAGGATATTCGGTATGGGCTCCGTAAAGCTTTCCGAAAAGATAGATATGGTCATAAATCTTGAACAGTGGGATAATACCAAGGTCTATGACAGAATGGGCATGAGCAGCGAAATGACGGAGATACTCGGCAATCAGGTGCCGATCTGTACGATACCTGTCAAGCCCGGCAGAAACCTTGCGGTCATTATCGAGGTCGCAGCTATGAACAACCGTCAGAGGAAAATGGGCTACAATGCCGCAAGAGAGCTTTTTGCTGCTCTGGGGCTTGAATATCCGGAGGCTGAGGAAACACGCGAGGTCAAGACGATAGATTTCTGATTTGTTATCCGGAACCGTATCGACAAAGGAGAATACTATGATAAAAAAAGAATTTATTGACGCTGTCAGCGGAGAATTCGTAAAAATTTCCGCTGATGAACCCATGAGCCTCCACACCAGCTTCCGTATAGGCGGCAAGGCTGACTGCTTTTGCGAGGTCAGAAATATCGGTGCGCTTACCGATGTTGTCGAGGCTTGTGTCAGGTTCGGTCTTCCGTATTTCATTATCGGTCAGGGCTCCAACCTTCTTGTATCCGATGACGGCTACAGAGGTGTTGTGATAAAGCTCGATGGGGAATTTGATGAGATCGAAAGGACCGGGGATAATACCATACGCTGCGGAGCAGGCGCAACGCTTGCGGCTGCCTGTGTTTTCGCAAGGAACAACAGTCTCGGCGGAATGGAATTCGCGTGGGGGATACCCGGCTCGATAGGCGGAGCAGTATATATGAATGCCGGTGCATACGGCGGAGAAATAAAGGATATAGTTCGCAGCGTGCGCTGTCTTGATGGGAGCACCATAAAGGAGATCTCCGGCAGGGAACTGGCTTTTTCATACAGACACAGCTGCTTTACCGACAAGCAGCTTGTTATCCTTGACGCCGAAATAGAGCTTTATCCGAAAAATAAAAATGAGATCTTCTTCCTGATGCAGGATACGATGGAAAAACGCAAGAAAAAACAGCCGCTCAACCGTCCGAGTGCAGGAAGTGTTTTCAAGCGTCCGGAGGGATATTATGCCGCTGCGCTTATCGAGCAGTGCGGCCTTAAAGGCGTTTCCGTCGGGGATGCACAGGTCAGCGAGAAACATTCGGGCTTTATTGTGAATAACGGGAAGGCAAGCGCCTCTCAGGTAAAGGAGCTTATAAATATGGTGCAGTCCGTCGTCCGTGAAAAAACAGGTGTGGAGCTGCAATGTGAAATAAAATATATAGGCTGATAAATTTCCGGTATGATCGCCGGGAAGGGTGATAGGGATAATGGAATTTTTGATCATTACCGGGTTGTCCGGCGCGGGCAAATCGGTAGCAATGAAAAATATGGAGGATATCGGATATTATTGCGTGGATAATATTCCGCCGATGCTGGTATCTATCTTCTATGAGCTTTGCGAGAAATCAAACGACCAGCATATGAAAAAGATAGCTGTGGTGACGGATGTACGTGCCGGCGGAGCATTTGACGATCTTTTTGCTTCCCTCGACAAGCTCAAGGCGGCACAGAAAAAATATAAGATACTATTCCTTGATGCAAGGGATGATGTGCTGCTGAGGCGGTTCAAGGAAACAAGGAGAAAGCATCCGCTGAGCGATAATGCTGCTTCAACTGAGGCGGCGGTCATGCTTGAAAGGGAGCTGCTTATGCCGGTAAAGTCAAGGGCGGATTATGTTATCGACAGCTCTCTTCTTTCTCCGACACAGCTAAAGGAAAGGATAACCTCTCTTTTTCTCGGGAATATTGCGCTCGGACTGACGGTGACCTGTATGTCATTCGGCTTCAAATACGGTCTGCCGGCGGAATCTGACCTTGTTTTTGATGTCAGGTGCCTGCCTAATCCGTTCTATATCGCAGAGCTGAAGCCGCATACAGGACTTGACTCCTGTGTATTTGATTATGTGATGCAGTTTGAGCAGTCAAAGGGACTTGCGGAAAGGATGCTCAGCATGGTGGATTATTGCCTTCCGCTTTACCAGAAGGAGGGCAAAAGCCAGCTTGTGATAGCCATAGGCTGTACGGGCGGAAAACACCGTTCGGTCACTCTGACGAGGGTGCTATATAATCATCTTCTTGAATCAGGACAGAGGACGATCGTCCACCACAGGGATATCAATAAGCATTGACGGTGATGGAAATGTCATTTTCAAAAGAAACGAAAAGGGAGCTTTGCTCGGAAATGCCGTCGTCGGATAAGGCGATGCAGGCATTCGTATACGGGATGGTTCTTTTTTCAAAAGTTTTTTCCTATGGCGCTGTTTCATTTGCGACAGAGAGCCGTCCGGCAGCGACGGCTTATTCTGCCGCTTTATCTTCACTTACGGGTGTCATTGTAGATACGCGAACAGTTCTGACCAGACGCAGGGGAGAAAGCCGTATGTATACCCTGACCGTACCCGACAGCTCGGACTGCGCCAGGGTATTCGATCATTTCGGGCATGACGACAAGGCTGCAAGTCTGCGGATAAACCGCGCAAATATAGACAGCGAGGAAGAGCTGCCCTTTTTTCTGAGGGGTGCGTTTCTTGTCTGCGGGAGCGTTACTGATCCGGAAAAGGATTATCATATGGAATTTGTAGTACCTCATATGAATCTTGCGAAGGATCTGAGCAGACTCATCGGAGAGATAGAGATAATATCCTGTCAGGCGAATATGGTGCGCCGCAAGGGTAGTTATGTCGTATATATAAAGGGCAGCGACAGCATAGCGGATATGCTTGCATATATGGGAGCGCCCATGGCATCGCTGGAGATCATACAGCAGAAGATCTACCGTTCCGTCCGTAATAAGGCGAACAGACAGCGCAATTCAGATGTAGCGAACAGCAATAAGACAGCATCTGCTGCGGCAAAGCAGCTTGCAGCGATACTGAAGATAAGACAGACTATGGGGCTTGAGGCATTGACAGCGGAATTAAGGGAGCTTGCCCTTCTCAGGGAGGAGCATCCGGAGTATAATCTGAGGGAGCTTGGTGAATCCTTGAGTACGCCGATAAGCCGGTCGGGAGTGAATCACAGGCTCAATCGTCTCATGGAGATCGCTGAGGAAAATGGTGACGACGGTTCCGCTACGTGAAACGGTCGATCCCGGTTATTCCTCGGACAAAACACTTTATTGCCGTGGGTTTTTCCTGAATAATAAAATGGAGGAATTTTTTTATGTCCGATGAAACAAAAATAACGGAAACAGAAACCACTGAAGAAACAAAAGCAGCGGAAACTGAAGGTGCTGAGGAAACAGCTGAAAAAAAGCCGAAAAAGAAAAAAGGCTTATCTCCTGAAAAAATCGAGATAGTTGTAGCTATATTTCTCGGTATCACAGCCCTTCTTACTGCATGGGCAACATGGATAGGCTCGCTTCACGGCGGCAACCAGTCTACGAATTATACAAAGAGCAATAACCTTGCCGCTGAGGGTAATTCGGAATACAATGCAGGAATGCAGCTTTATCTTTCCGACCTTATGGCATGGAATACCGTAATGGATTACACATTCCAGGAGGAAATTGCCAGAACCAACGGAAATGAAGTCGAGGCTCAGCTTATCGAAGCTAAGATAGATACTTATCTCAACAGCAACTGCAGTGAGATACTTATCCATGCCGCAAATGAAATGAATTCGTATAATGCCGGCGTGACCGATCAGTCTCAGAAGATCAATTCACCATTTGATGTAAAGGGTGTAAAGGATAAATATTTTGAAAGAGCCAATGAGCTTCTGAGCGAATCCGAGGAGATCCTAAAGGAAGGACAGCAGGATAATGCAAAAGGCGATGCATATAATCTCGTCAATGTTATTTATTCCGTGGTTCTTTTCCTGCTCGGTATCGTAGGTATTTTCAAGAGTCTGCCCAACAGAACGGTAGTTCTTGTAATAGCGGTGATAGGTCTTGTGCTTGCCACGATCTATATGTTTACTATCCCAATGCCGACAGGCTTTGATATTACAAGCTTCTTCTCACGATGATCATGCGGGGTGATCCTGAATTTCAGGGTCATCCCATAATTATTGAAATTAATCACGGGGGATGAAATAATGGAGATCACAGACAGCAGGATAGACGGCGGCAAAGCCTTCGACTGGGGCAGGACATCAGTTGATTACGCAAAATACCGCGATATCTATCCGGAGGAATTCTATCAGAGGATAGCCGGCAGAGGTCTTTGCCGTGACGGACAGAGGGTGCTTGACCTCGGCACGGGAACAGGTGTGCTGCCGAGGAATATGTACCGCTTCGGTGCAAAATGGACGGGAACGGATATTTCGGAAAATCAGATAGAGCAGGCAAGGCTCCTTTCACAGGGGATGGATATTGATTACTGTACCGTTCCGGCGGAGAAGATCAGTTTCCCGGATGAAAGCTTTGATGTTATAACAGCCTGCCAGTGCTTCTGGTATTTTGACCATGAAAAGCTTATGCCGGAAATATACCGGATGCTCAGACCCGGAGGGACGCTGCTGCTGCTATATATGGCATGGCTGCCGTATGAGGACGGAATAGCCGGGGAAAGCGAAAAGCTTGTGCTGAAATACAATCCGGAGTGGAGCGGAGCCGGAGAGACTGTACATCCCATAGATATACCTCAGTGCTATAACGGTCATTTTGAGCTTGCGTTCCATGAGGAATACTACCTTCCTGTGCATTTTACAAGAGAAAGCTGGAACGGCAGGATGAAGGCGTGCAGGGGAGTGGGAGCTTCCCTTACGGAGGAACAGATCAGGCAGTGGGAGCAGGAGCATTTGCAGATACTCAGGGATATAGCTCCGGATGAATTTGAAATACTGCATTATGCAGCATCCGCGCAGCTGAAAAAGATATAAGGCAACACCGCCATAAATAACGGAGCCGGCGCATCATCAAGGTGCACCGGCTCCTGCGTTTTCATAATAATTTATTCTACGGTTTTTGATGCATGGAAGAAATCGGCTTCCGCTCCGAAGGAATGAAAGATTATCCCCGTGACATTCGCTGCACTTGCGTAATATCTGTTCTCTGTGTACAGCGGATAGAATATCCCGTTGTCGATAAGATGCTGCTCTGCCTTTTTGCTGTTTTCAAGTTCCGAAGCAGACTGACTGCGGCGTATATTTTCGGTCAGCGCATCATATTCTTCCGATGAATAGTTTGCAGTGTTGTATTTCGCATCCGATTCAAAAAGCTCAAGCGTGCTGAGCGCAGTGTCTCCTTCTATCGTCAGGGGAGCTATTACCGCTTCGTAATTACCGCTTTCTATCCTGTCCTTCAGCTCTGAAACGGGTACAGGCTTTTTGTTGAAATATCCTCCGGTAAGCCCGTTCCATTTTTCTATGATGTTGTTTACAAATACCTG
>CADCGS010000054.1 GCA_902801055.1 uncultured Ruminococcus sp.
TTTTGCAAGGTTTGCTCTTGCTCCGAAGAACTGCATCTCCTTACCGGTCTGGGTCGCGGAAACACAGCAGCAGATGGAATAATCATCGCCCCATACAGGCTTCATCACATCATCGTTTTCATACTGCACCGAGCTTGTCTCTATTGAGATCTTTGAAGCATATTTCTTGAAATTCTCAGGCAGTGCGGAGGAATAAAGCACAGTCAGGTTCGGCTCCGGAGAGGGACCCATATTTTCAAGGGTATGGAGGAAACGGAAATCGTTCTTTGTTACCATTGAGCGGCCGTCCACGCCGATGCCTCCGACCTCAAGCGTAGCCCATACCGGGTCGCCGGAGAAAAGCTGGTTATAGGACGGGATACGCGCAAATTTGACCATACGGAATTTCATTACAAGATGGTCGATAAGCTCCTGAGCCTCTTTTTCGGTCAGGATACCCCTGTCAAGGTCACGCTGGATATAGATATCGAGGAAGGTCGAAACTCTTCCGACAGACATAGCCGCGCCGTTCTGGGTCTTGATAGCGGCAAGATATCCGAAATACAGCCACTGTACGGCTTCTTTTGCATTTTTTGCCGGAGCAGAAATATCACAGCCGTAGATCTCTGCCATTTTCTTCATTCCGTTAAGGGCGCGTATCTGCTTAGCAAGCTCCTCACGAAGGCGGATCACATCATCTGTCATCGTACCGTCGCCGCAGTTTGCGAAATCCTTTTTTTTCTGTTCGATGAGGAAATCTATACCGTAAAGAGCAACTCTGCGGTAATCGCCGACTATACGGCCTCTGCCGTAGGTATCGGGCAGACCGGTAATAATCTTATTATGGCGCACAGCCTTCATTTCAGGAGTATATGCATCAAACACACCCTGATTGTGGGTAGTTACATATTCATTGAAAATACGGTGAAGCTCGGGGTCGGGAGTATAGCCGTTAGTCTCACAAGCCTGCTCAGCCATTTTGATACCGCCGAAGGGCATAAAAGCTCTTTTAAGAGGAAGATCAGTCTGAAGACCGACGATCTTTTCCATTTCGGGATGATCCTCGTCGATATAGCCTGCACCGTAAGCGGTAAGTCCGGAAACCACCTTTGTTTCCATATCAAGTATACCGCCCTTTGCGCGTTCAGCCTTCTGATATCTCTGTACCTTATCCCAGAGATAATCCGTTGCCTCTGTCGAAGATTCAAGAAATGATTCATCTCCGTCATAGGGACGATAATTCTTCTGAATAAAATCCCTTGTATTGACCTCTATTTTCCACAGTCTTCCCTCAAAGCCGTCCCAGGCTTCCTTGAATTTAGCATCCATAGCGATACCCCTTTCCTCAGTCACATATCCGGAAACCTCTGAAACCCTCCATCATGAGCATTTTGATGTCAATTTTTCCGCGGCAAGCTGTCGTCCCGCCTTAGTATCGGGAGGATTTTTGTTTTACAGTATTACTGCGGATTTTCCGCTTCGCCTGCGAAAAAAATAACGGACGCAAACTGCTTTTTGTGCCGGTTTTCAGAGAACCCCATTATTATCTGCGTAAACAGTATAATTTATTATCTGATTTAAATATATAGCTGATTCAGCGCTTTGTCAACCTCAAAAGAACTCTTTCCTGAATTATCGTGCAAAGTCGATAAAAAAAGACACTATGCAGAATTTCTTTATGCAATTTTAACAGCCCGGTTTTTTCTTTACGCACAATATATTGTATCTCACTCTTTTACCATACAATACCTGTTGTGGTATGCCGCGATCATCACTCACTCGCCGGCAGCTGGACTGTTTTTGAATTTCCCCCCCGGCACGAGGGATTGCTCACGCTTGAGGTTTCGCGCTCTGCGGAGCGCGACCGGGGCGCTGAGTCTCGCCTGCCGGCTCGGTCGGCGCTTCTCAGCCTGCGGCTGAGAGGTGTCCACCGGACACCCGCGCCCCCTGGACCCTGCCGCCTTTGAAAAGGCGGGCGAAACTTTGCGCTTCTGTTCCCCGCGGCTTTTATTCAGATCGCGGCTTTTGAAGCTTTCTCACGAGTGCAGAGTGAGCGGAGCGAACGATTACGTGAGCTGACACCGGCGGCACGCCGGCGGTGCGAACGATTACGCGAGCTGACACCGGAGGCACTCCGCTACAGTGTATTGACACCAAAGCAGTATTGCAGTATTGCTTAATAATAATTCCCGAAAATAATTGAATACCGGATAAATATATGATAAAATGGTAAACAGCGTTATGCTAAATACCACATTCCACATTATGGTGAGGAGAAAAAATGAAGAATTCGCTTATATGCTACAGCGTTGGTGCATTATTGTATACACCTGCAAATAATTGCAAGATCGCTGATGATATCGCCTCCGGACGTTTCGGGGAAAAGTATTCCGTTGCGCTTTGCCTTGAGGATACTATCCGCGATAACTGCATCGCTCAGGCTGAAACAATACTTGTCGATTCATTGAAAAAATTATACGAATTAAGGAAAACAGAGGATTTTTACCTGCCTAAGCTTTTTGTTCGTGTGCGCTACAGCAAACAGATGCAGACGATATATCATGATCTCGGCAGCGCTGCCGGAATTCTGACGGGCTTTATTATCCCGAAAATATCCCTGTCAAATATAGACGCATACCTGAATTCCTTTCTTTCGGTGAGAAGACAATCGGATCATCAGCTTTATATGATGCCTATTCTCGAAAGTGAGGAGCTTATTGACCCTGTGACGCGCGTTGAGGTTTTATCTGAAATAAGAGATAAGCTCGCCACACTCCGGAAGGATGTTCTTAATATCCGTGTAGGCGGAAATGACCTTTGCAATGCTTTCGGCATGAGAAGGCATAATGATGAAACGATATACGATATCCGGCCGATCGCGGATATTCTTACCGATATTATAGCCGTATTCGGGCGGGATTATGTCATTTCAGGGCCTGTATGGGAATATTACAGCGGCAACGGCTGGGACGAGGGAATGAAAAGGGAAATTCGTATGGATATACGTGCCGGCTTCATCGGAAAAACCGTTATCCATCCCAATCAGATCCGGGTCGTAAACGACGCCCTTATGGTTACGGAAAACGATTACCGCGACGCTAAGGCTATTCTTGGCTGGGACAGCGAAAACCTCGTTGCCGGCAGCGCGGACAGAAGCCGTATGAACGAATACAAGACCCATTACCGATGGGCTGAAAAAATAATGTATCTTGCAAAATATTACGGTGTGAAAAATGAATAAGAATTAAGGACACTCCTCTGCGAAGTGTCCTTTTTCTGTGATATTTCAGGATCATTTAAGAAGCTCGTTTACCTTTGCGTCGTATTCTTCCTTCGTAATGATCTGCATATTGAACTGCATCTCATACTTTCTGAGAATATCATAATACTGATATTTTTTCTTTGCAACTGCAATTTTTTCATTATACTCATCAACTGTCAGGATATCCATAGCAAGTGCATTCTCGAGGCGCTTGGATTCCGCCTCAAATCTCTCCTGAGCCTTTGCTCTTGCCTTTTCCTTTTCAGCATCACGTATTGCCTGTTCCTTCTCAGAAATTTTAAGCTCTGTCTCAGCTTTGAGCGAAAGCAGCGGCTCCATCTGTGTGATGATATCATCTACATTGAATGCATCCGCTGATGCGGGCGCATTTACATAATCAACATAACGCTTGCCGATCTCCGCATAGAATGACTCCAGCTCCTTATCCACCTTATTAAGCTGTACTTTCAGTCCGGCATAATCTCTCTGCTCGGAATTTGTGAATTTAAGATAGTCTCCGACGCTTTTTGCGGAATTAATTACGGTTTCTCCTACATCCTGTGCCACCTTGGCAGCCTTATCGAACAGATCCATATTATATTACCTCCGTTAATGATATTGCCCGTAATGATCTTCGGACATTGAAATAATTATATAACATATTTTTTCATAATTCATGAACAAATGATTAATTATTTATTGGTTTCACATCGGGTATTTTTCAGGAAAAGCATATTCTCTCTTTTGCTTCGTCAGAGAAGCTTTTCAAGCTCGGCAAGAAGTTTTTGTTTCATTTCCTCAAGCCCGGTTTCAGACGGACGATTATCATCGCTGTACATTTTTTCCATCGGATACCACCATACAGGACCTTTTCCGTGATTGCCGTACTCTCCGATATCCCCCGTCCTTCTCGGATACAGATGCCAGTGCAAATGAGCGTCCCCCATTCCTAAAAGCTCATAATTCATCTTTTCGGGAGCAAAGGCATTGGACGCAGCCTGCGCAACGATGGTCATTTCCTCCATGAACCTTGCTCTTTCGTCCTTATCAAGATGAAAAAGCTCGGTTATCTCTCCGTGGGATCTATACAGAAAAAGCGTATATCCGTAAAAATGCTGATTATCCCCGATAACTACATACCCTGTGCTCAGTTCCTTTACGAAATACGGGTTTTCTCCGTTTTTTATCATATTTATCCTGTCACATATAAGGCACAATTATCAGACACTCCCCTTTCCATAACAAAAACAAAGCTGCGGTATGATTCAGATGAAGACCGCAGCTTTTAGCGTAAAGATGGTACCGCAGATGCGCCGCCTGTTCTTTCGTCAGAATGTGCAGAACGAGTGCCGTCAGCCTATAGGTTATCAAGCGGGTTTTGAGCTGAATGACGGAAAAAGAGTACCCCAATGGCACTTCCTTCGGGCGCAGCAGATGTGCTGCCCTGAGCCGTAAGGCGGTCTCCCGGCAGTGCTTCCTTAATGATATTTTTACATATTTACAATATCCTTTTCCTCGAGGAGCTTGATACCGTTTTCGGTAAGGATCTTCTCGGCTGCCGCATTATCAGCGACCCTGAGTACTACAGATGCGTTCTTCTTAGATACTGTGATGAATGCATACATATACTCAATATTGATATTATACCTTGCAAGAATATTTACTACCTTGGCAAGCGAACCCGGCTCGTCCGGTATCGAAATGCCTACGACCTGCGTGATGGATACAAAGCAGCCCGAGGATTCAAGCGCCTCCTTTGCCTTTTCAGGATCATTCACGATAAGTCTGAAAATACCGAAATCCTGTGTATCGGCAACGCTCATTGCACGGATATCTACCCCTGCGTTTGCGATCGAGTCGGTGATCGTCACCAGCTTGCCTTCCTTGTTTTCTACGAAAATGGATATTTGCTTTACTGCCATAGTGTTCTCCTCCTTATATATATTTTTTCAGAGTTTCCGTTATATAGTGATACCGTATCTCTTGCGCTTGTCTATGAGTCTTACTGCCTTTCCTTCGGAACGCTCTATGCTCTTCGGCGCGACGAGATGTATCTTCGGATTTATGCCCAGCATCGCCTTCATAGCGTCCTGGAGCTTTTTCTCCTTGCCTGTGATAGCCTTCGGTGAATCCGGGAAATCATCCGGATTCATCTCGATATTGATATCGAATGTATCAGAATTATTCACTCTGTCGAGTATGATCTGATAATTGGGAGCATATCCCTGATTAAGAAGAACCGTCTCTATCTGGCTCGGGAATACATTTACACCGCGGATTATCATCATATCATCACTTCTGCCGAGAGGCTTGGTCATTCTCAGGAAGGTCCTGCCGCAGGAGCATTTTTCTCTTGAAAGGATACATATATCCCTTGTGCGGTAGCGCAGCATCGGGAAGCCCTCCTTATCGAGGGAGGTGAATACAAGCTCGCCCTTGGAACCTATCGGGAGCGGTTCTCCTGTTTCGGGGTCAATTATCTCAGCGATAAAGTGATCCTCATTGATATGCATACCCTTTTGCTCCTCACATTCAAAGGCAACGCCCGGACCGCTTATTTCCGTCAGTCCATAGATATCATATGCCTTGATGCCGAGAGCCTTTTCTATATCGCGGCGCATTTCCTCTGTCCAGGGTTCAGCACCGAAAATACCAGCCCTGAGCTTATTATCCTCCGGCTTGTAGCCCTTTTCCTTGAGGGATTCGCCGAGATAAGCTGCATAGGACGGAGTGCAGCAAAGAATTGTGGAATTCAGATCCATCATAAACTGTATCTGTCTGTCGGTATTGCCGCTTGACATCGGCAGTGTAAGGCAGCCTACCTTATGTGAACCGCCGTGAAGTCCTGCACCGCCGGTAAACAGACCATAGCCGTAGCATACCTGGCAGACATCGTCCGTTCCGCCGCCGGCAGCAACGATCGCTCTTGCGCAGCATTCCTCCCACATATCAACATCATGCTGAGTATAGAATGCAACTACCCTCTTTCCTGTCGTGCCGGAGGTAGAATGTATACGCACACAGTTTTTGATATCGGTCGCAAGAAGCCCGTAAGGATAAGCCTCACGAAGATCATCCTTTTTCAGGAACGGGAGCTTGTGAAGATCCTCCGTACCCTTGATATCCTCGGGTTTTACACCCTTCTTATCCATAAGATCACGGTAATACTTCACATTGTCATATACATATTTTACCTGTCTGACAAGCTTTTCATCCTGAATTTTTTTGATTTCCTCAACCGGCATAGTTTCATATTCCGGCTGATAGTATTTGTTGTTCATCTGAATCACACTTTCTTTGTTAAACGGAGTATTTTATAGATCAGTTATTATAGCCGAGGCTGAATGCTTTTTTATTGATCTCTATGAAATTGGGCTTTACTATCTTTTCGATAGCAGCCTCCCATTTTTCATACGGTATATCGAAATATTTTGCAAGACGGCCCATAAGCACGATATTGCACGCCTTTGCCGAGCCTGCCTCATCTGCAAGCGAAAGAGCGTCGATAGCGTCAACGTGTACGCCCTTATCCTTCATTTCATCAAGAACATTTTCCGGATATTTTTCATTTCCGATAATTACCGGCATCGGGTCGATCTGCTGGGTATTCACGATAACAGTACCGTCCTTTTTCAGATCCCTGATATATCTTGCTGCCTCGATCTTTTCAAAGCTTACGATGAAATCAGCCTCGCCCTCCTCGATGACCGGAGAATAAACCCTGTCGCCGAATCTTACATATGTTACGACCGAGCCGCCGCGCTGGCTCATGCCATGTACCTCGCTGACCTTTACATCAAAGCCCTCGTCAACAAGAAGCCTGCCAAGAAGCTTTGAAGCAAGCAGTGAGCCCTGACCGCCCACGCCCACGATCATTACGTTTTTAGTTGCCATTATCACTCTACCTCACTTTCAAATGCTCCGAAGGGACACAGGGATGCACATACGCCGCAGCCTATGCACAATGTATTGTCAACAACCGCATGACCGTCTCTGAACGAGATAGCCGGACAGCCGAATTTCATGCACTTTTTGCATCCGCGGCACTTTTCGGGATCAACGTGCAGCGGCTTTTTCGGCTTGACATATTTGAGAAGAACGCAGGGTCTGCGTGAGATTATTACGGAAGGCTCATTCTTTGCAAGCTCCTCCTTTACGACCCTTTCGCACTGTTCAAGATCATACGGATCCACAACTCTTACGGAATTGATGCCGACAGAACGGCAGAGGCTTTCAAGATCCACCTTGCCTGCGGGATCGCCCTTTATATTCTTGCCGGTAGTCGGGTTCTGCTGATGACCTGTCATGCCGGTGATGGAGTTATCGAGAATGATAACGGTGGAATTTGACTGGTTATACGCAATATTGATAAGACCGGTAACGCCCGAATGCATAAAGGTCGAATCACCGATAACGCAAACTGTCTTGTTTTCGGTCTCATCCTTTCCGGCTTTATTGTAGCCGTGCAGACCGGAAACTGACGCACCCATGCAGAGTGTCATATCAAGAGCATTGAGCGGAGGCATTGAGCCGAGCGTATAGCATCCGATATCGCCGAGGACAGTAAGCTTGTTCTTTGCGAGAACATAATACATACCGCGGTGCGGACAGCCTGCACACATCATTGGCGGACGAACCGGAACAGCTGTGTCAAGACAGACATTTTCCTTCTTTTCAAGACCGAATGCATCGGCGATGGTTTTCTGTGAGAATTCGCCGAGAAGGGAGAATTTCTCCTTGCCGACAACATCGACGCCTATATTTTTGCAGTGAGTCTCGATTATCGGATCAAGCTCCTCTATAACATAGACCTTGCCTGCCTTTGCGGCAAAATCCTTTATGAGCTTTACAGGGAGCGGATTTACCATACCGAGCTTGAGCACTGATACCTTTTCGCCGAATACCTCCTTGACATACTGATAGGAGGTCGATGAGGTGATGATGCCGAAATCATATTCGCCGCTTCCCTCCTCGATCCTGTTGAGCGGAGAGGTCTCTGCATATCCGGCAAGCTTTGCTGTCCTTTCCTCAACGAAGGGATGGCGCGCAATAGCATTTGCCGGAGCCATGATATATTTTCTGGGATTTTTTACATATTCCTTTGTCACCTCGGTGCGCTCACCCTTTTCGACTATGCTCTGGGAATGGGCAACGCGGGTGCACATCTTTATGAATACCGGTGTATCATACTGCTCGGAAAGCTCATATGCGATCTTTGCAAAATCAAGAGCCTCCTGTGAATCAGCGGGTTCAAGCATCGGGACCTTTGCAGCTATAGCATAATGACGGGAGTCCTGCTCATTCTGGGACGAATGCATACCCGGATCATCAGCCACACAGATAACCATACCTGCATTTACACCCGTATAGGACATAGTAAACAGCGGGTCGGCTGCAACATTAAGACCTACGTGCTTCATGCAGCAGGCGGAGCGCTTTCCTCTGAGGGATGCACCGAAGGCTGTTTCGGCAGCTACCTTTTCATTGGGCGCCCATTCGCAGTATACATCATCATATTTTGCAAATTCCTCGGTTATTTCCGTACTCGGAGTACCGGGATAGCTCGAAATAACGGCACAGCCTGCTTCATCAATGAAAACGGCGTCGTAGTAACCGTAGTTTCAACTAAGGACGGAATTACCTTAACGGAGTCGGCAGCGCCTCTTGCACAGCCTGACATACCCGTTTCGATCACACTTTCCGATTCGGGCCTCATAGTCGCGACTCATAATGACGGAAAGGCAGTTACCATTGATCCGGTTTCCGGTACCATCAGCACGTTCACTTCAGAGAACGTCCTTATTGAGCGCCTGCTCGGATACTATTCAGACAAGATCGTCTTTGATTCCGGCAAGGGCATTTACAGGGCGCAGGTACTTTCCGAGATCGACGTTAGCGGTACCGTTGCAGAAGGTTCGATAATGGCAGACGACATTATCTTCATCGGCGAAGACAAGAGCTCTTGCGGCGGAACGGTTGAAAACGGCCAAAAGGATCAGTGGGATCTTTCCGAAAACGGCGCATGGGACGTTTATGGTGAAGGAACGGTGTTTGCTCAATCAAACACTTCGTACAGCGGCGCCAACTGCGCGAGGCTGACGGGAAGCGGAGATAATCTGCATGCCCTCTCGCAAAGGCTCAGCGGTCTTTCTACAGACTCTTTTAAAGCGGACAATTTCTACAGGATCAGCGCATGGCTGAAGTCGCCGGACATTTCCGAAAAAGTCTATCTTTGGATCGAAGGAAAGACTTTCGGAAAGGTAGGTACGGTCATAAACAAAGTCACCAACTCATACAAGCAGTATGATTATGTTTTTGCCGTTACCGACCAGATGATGAAGGATAACGAGGCGATAAGGGTCTACATTGCATTTGAAGGATCCGGAACGCTTTATGCGGATAATGTTTATCTTGGTCCTGATTCTTACCGTGAGGCAGCGATCCCGACTCATTATCAGGATGTCCTAAAGAGCGGAAGTCCTGCGGCGATAAGGCTCGCGAACCTCAATTTTGCTTCATCCGGGTTCTCTTCTTCGGCTTTTTACGGATTAAGCGAAGATTCCAATTCAGCGGATTACGTGATCGGAGGAAAGCTTAAGAGGG
>CADCGS010000055.1 GCA_902801055.1 uncultured Ruminococcus sp.
ATTTGATGAGGCTCTTGCAAAGGCAGCTCAGCTCATTGCTGACGGCGGTTATGGTCATACATCCTCACTTTTCATCCATCCCGCTCAGGCTGAAAAGATCGAAAAGCACTACAATGCTATGAAGACCTGCCGTATCCTTATCAATACGCCTTCCTCACACGGCGGTATCGGTGATCTTTATAACTTTGCTCTTACACCGTCACTCACCCTCGGCTGCGGCTCATGGGGCGGAAACTCTGTTTCTGAAAACGTCGGCGTAAAGCATCTGCTCAATATCAAGAGAGTTGCAGAACGCAGAGAGAATATGCTCTGGTTCCGTGCTCCTGAAAAGGTATATTTCAAGAAGGGCTGTATGCCTGTTGCTCTTGACGAGCTTGGCTCTGTAATGTGCAAAAAGAAGGCATTTATCGTAACAGACTCCTTCCTCTATAAAAACGGCTATGTAAAGCCCATCGAGGATAAGCTTGATGAGCTTGGAATCCAGCATACGGCATTCTTTGATGTTCAGCCCGACCCGACGCTTGCATCTGCTCTCGAGGGTGCTGAGGCTATGCGCCTGTTCGAGCCGGATGTCATCATCGCGCTCGGCGGCGGTTCTGCAATGGATGCAGGCAAGATCATGTGGGTACTTTACGAGCATCCCGAGGCTGATTTCATGGATATGGCTATGCGCTTCATGGATATCCGCAAGCGTATCTACACCTTCCCGAAAATGGGTGAGAAGGCATATTTCATAGCTATCCCGACCTCATCAGGTACAGGCTCCGAGGTAACTCCGTTTGCGGTTATTACCGATGAAAAGACCCATATCAAATATCCGCTTGCTGATTATGAGCTTCTCCCGAATATGGCTATCATTGATGCTGACAATATGATGAACCAGCCTAAGGGACTTACAAGTGCATCAGGTATAGACGCTCTTACCCATGCACTCGAGGCATATGCTTCTATCATGGCTACTCCCTATACAGACGGCCTTGCACTCCAGGCAATGAAGATCATCTTTGAATATCTGCCGTCTGCATACGAAAACGGTGCAAATGATCCTATCGCAAGAGAAAAGATGGCTAATGCATCCACAATGGCAGGTATGGCATTTGCAAATGCATTCCTCGGTGTATGCCATTCAATGGCACACAAGCTCGGCGCATATCATCATATTCCTCACGGTATTGCAAATGCTCTGCTCATCAGCCATGTAATGCGTTTCAATGCTGTTCCCGTACCGCCTAAGATGGGTACCTTCTCGCAGTATGCATATCCGCATACACTTGAAAGATACTGCGAATGTGCTCGTTTCTGCGGAGTTCAGGGCAAGGACGACAATGAGACACTGGAGCTCTTCATCGAAAAGATCGAAGCTCTCAAGGAGACCTGCGGCGTTAAAAAGACTATCGCTGATTACGGCGTAAAGGAAGAGGACTTCCTTGCAAGCCTTGACGAGATGGTCGAAAATGCATTTGATGACCAGTGCACAGGAGCTAATCCGCGTTATCCGCTCTTCAGCGAGATCAGACATATGTTCCTTCTCGGTTATTACGGCGATAATATCCCCGAGGGACTTGAATAAAAATATACTGTGCGGCTTCGCTCTGTGCGGAGCCGTACTCCATAGATAATACAGGAAAGGTGTGAAGGACAATGTTTTGGTTAAGAACACCGCAGAAGCTATATATAAAAAAGGGTTGTCTGTCGCTTGCTCTTGATGAGCTGACAGCAGTATACGGCAGAAAAAAGGCTTTTATCGTTACCGATGAGGAAGCCTACAAAAAGGGTTTTCTGTCTCAGCTCGAGCAGAAGCTGACCTCATCGGGGATACAGCACACCTGTTTTTACGCAATTGACGGCATGGCTGATATAAAAGCTGTGATCTCAGGTGCAAAGCAGGCATCATTATTTGAACCTGATGTGATCATAGCCTCAGGCAGCAGCGCCGCGATGGATGCTGCGAAGATTATCAGGCTGATGTACGAATATCCGGATACTGATCTGAATGAGCTTTCCGCAAAATATAACGATATCATGAGCCGTGAAGGAGGCTTTCCTCAGCTCGGCGGAAAAGCGTTCCTTGTCGCCGTTCCGGATATAGGCGGAAACGCATCGGAGGTTTCCCCGTATGCAGTTATCAGTGATGGGGAGGATGAGCTGGTATTTGCCGATTATGAGCTTATGCCGGATATGGCAGTTGTTGACGGCGACCTTATGCTTCCCGAAAACAAGGCTCAGACTGCGTCCTGCGGACTGAATTCTCTTGTCCGGGCAGTCAATGCCTACGATTCAGTCTCTGCTACAGAATATACGGACGGTTTTGTGATCGAAGCAATAAAGGGAATATCTGAATATCTTCCTTCTGTTATTGAGAATGGGGCAAATGATCCCCGGGGCTGTGAAAAGCTCGGCGAGGCTTCAGCCATTGCAGGAATCGCCTATGCGAATACCGAAAGCATAATTTCAGTGGACGGTTCTGCTCCGTATCTTGCTGATGTTGTCCGTCTGAGTGCCGCCGATAATGAAGTATCCGCCGCACGATATGCCGCTCTCGCTGATGCACTGGAACTTCCGGGTGACAGTGAAGATGAAAGGGTCACATCATTTATAAATAAGATCGGGGAGCTTGTATCTCTTTGCGGTCTTGATAATAAGAAATGTGAATAATAAATAATACAAGGGAACGCTGTTATATGCAGCGTTCTTTTTGGAATAGAGTGATGATATGAAATACTATAAATTTTTCGACCATGACGAAACCCCATACCGGGAATATGATCTGAGCGGTAAGGAATACCGTGATCTGATCGGATTATGCTTCAGATATTCTGATGTGCTGTCATTTATAAACTGTTCTCCCGATAAAAGAATAGTAAAGCTGATGGAAAATGATCATATCTCCAGACCGGACTATATCAGAACCGATAATTCACTCTATGGCTATGGATATCTTAATGATGATGAGATCGGGCTAAGATTTTACAGGCTCGGCAGTGAGATCATGGAAATGATGCTGTCAGAGACCGGCAGTATTTTTGACTGGATCAGCGGACGCGGGTTCAATAATCCCGAAGATCCTGTATTTTACAGAAAAGACGGCAGTATATTTTTTTCGTCCATTATTCATGAAGGAGAAATAACTCTTTCTGTAAATGATGATGAAGATGTAAGCAGTATTATTTCAAATGCCGGGTGGAAAGAAGTATCTGATTTTAATTATCATGGCTTTTGCTATTAAAAATAAAGGAGACGACCATGACAGGAACATATATCTGTAATCTTTGTCCGCGCAGCTGTAATGCCGAAAGATATGAAGAATACGGCAGGGGATACTGTAAAATGGGAACACTTCCCAGAATAGCCCGCGCTGCTCCTCATATGTGGGAGGAGCCGTGCATTAGCGGCACAAAAGGCTCGGGGACGATTTTTTTCTCGGGCTGTGTACTGTCATGTGTATTCTGTCAGAATAATGAGATAAGCTCAGGCGGAAAGGGCAAAACGGTTACGGTCGGGCAATTGACCGATCATATAAAGAGACTCGAACAGATGGGAGTACATAATATCAATCTTGTCAGCCCGACTCCCTATATTGAATCGGTCATTGAAGCCTTTTCGATCTATAAGCCCGCAATACCTGTGGTTTACAATACCGGAGGTTATGAAAAGCCCGAAACGATAAAAAGACTTGAGGGTATAGTTGATATTTATCTGCCCGATATGAAATACATTTCGTCAGAGCTTTCGTCAAAGTATTCGCACGCATCCGATTATGCGGAATATGCCTGTGCCTCGATCGCTGAGATGGTCAGACAGACAGGCAGACCGGTATTTGATGATAACGGAATAATGCAGAGGGGAACTATTGTCCGTCACCTGATACTTCCGTCAAATACGAAAAATTCTATTGCGGTGCTTGAATACCTTGATAAGAATTTCGGAAGTGATATCCTTATAAGCCTGATGGGACAGTATTTTCCTGCCGGCAAAGCAAAGGACTATCCGGAGATAAAGCGCACTATTACTAAACGTGAATACGAAAAGGTATTATCTGCTCTTGATGATATGTCGCTCGATGGCTTTGCTCAGGAGCTTGACAGTGCGACAGATAAATATGTTCCTGATTTTGACCTGTCACTCCTGTGATATGCCTTTTATTGTGATATATGATTTTTCGCATATGTTTTCTTCTGTTGTAAGGTATACCTTCATACGGAAGCAGTTTTTGTCCTCTTTGATCTCAGCCTTTTCGTCCAGTATCACTGTTTTGCCGTCTGAGGATAAAAACAGCCTGTAAAGCTCAAATCTGTTTTTCAGCAGCTTTTCTGCATATTTTATGTCAATGTCCGTAGTGTTTTCTTTATATGAAATAAAACTTTGCTTTTCGCTTTTCAGCGGGATATCCTGCCCCAGGATACTGCATTTGTTCCTTTCGATACGGGAAATATAATTTCCGTCCGGTGTGCCGCTGAAAAAAACCGGAAAGCATATTCCGTATAATGACAGGTTCATTTTTTCGGAATTGATCCCGTCTGTGCTTACAGTCATGATGGATTTAGGGACAGTCAGCTCAACTGTCCGGTAGGTGGAAGCATATACCTCTCCGTCACTGTCATAAAACTTATTGCTCCCGTCCGGAAGCTCAGCAATACCGCTGACAAGCAGCTGACCCTTATGGACGCCCTCGCCGATCTGTACCGCGCTTGTTCCTTTTCTCACACTTATACGTGTAATAGTGCCGTCTGCAGCTGATTTAAGGTTGCTGACGGCATTTTCATTTTTCTGATCATTTTTTTCGGCATTTATTCCCGCGCTCAGTTCGACCGTAGCATTAGTGCCTGCAACATTTATGCTTATCCAGCTTATTCTTTTATCATTTATGGAAAGCTTGGTTTCAATATCCCTGATCTGATCCTGACGATAGATAATTCCTTCCCTGAATCCGAGCGCTTCAAGCTCCTGACGTATTTCATATTCATTTATTCCCGCAGGAGCATTAATGGTAATATTCCATATACAGCATGAAAGCATACAGCATAATACAGCTGATAGCATAGCTCCGACAAGAAGACCGCTTCGGTGCCGGTATTTAAGACACAAATAAGGCAGTCCATGCTCTCTCTGGACTGATAAAGAACATTCTGCTTTTTTTGCAAGCTTTTCTGCAAGCTTAGTATCGCACCGCTTTATGCATACCGAGAGTTTTTCCTTATCGGAGCTGATCTTCCAGAACATTACACCATTTTTTGATGCAAGATTCAGGAATCTTTCCGGGAACCGTCCGCATACAGATATTTCATTATAACCGCTTATCCATCTCAATAAACTTAATACAGGCATATAAAACCTCACATGATAAATTCTATCGAAGTAATAAAACCACTGATAGTCAGACTGTAATCATTCATACAGCTTAATTTAAGACCTCTTCCGGCGAAGGCAACGATATATTTTCCTGTATTTATTTTTACCGAATTTTCGTTATATTCAATAACCCCTCTGCTTCCTTCTATAAGTACCTCACGATTATCAGATACAGTCATATGGAAAGACCGGATCTTTCCGCTCAGGTTCTGTCTTGTATCAGCGAGCTTTTTTTCAAAAGGTTTCATACCATCACCGGTATAGCTTATGCCCGTAATAATATAAAAATAACCGTTTGCATATTATTTAAGGGTGATATTATGCGAGATAAGGGTATACTTAAAAAGACAGCGGTCATATCGGCGGTGGTATTGTTTTTTTTCGTACTGACAGTTTATCCGTCTGCCTGTGCAGAAGGAGCATTCACGGGTCTGAAAAACTGTGCGGAGATACTGATACCATCACTTTTCCCGTATATGCTTCTTTCTCTGCTGATAATGTATACCGGGGCGGATAATATCATAGGCAAGTTGTTTTCACCTGTAATAAGGCTGTTATTTGATCTTCCTTCGGTATGTGCATCTGCTGTGATACTGAGTATGACAGGAGGATACCCTGTCGGAGCAAGCTGCATCACTAAGCTTTATACTGACAGGAAAATCACCATAGGACAGGCAAAAAGGATGATGTACTTCTGTGTATGTCCCGGGCCGGCATTTATGATGACCGCGATAGGCAGTATCATGCTCAGAAACCACACGGCGGGGATCATTCTATATGCATCTCAGGTCATTCCATGTATTATTATCGGGATAATTAGCGGTATCATCAGCCGCATAAGAAAAAGAGATAATGTCCCGGAGGACAGAATAGAACAGCAGACTTCACATATGCCCCTGCTGTCAGCCTTTACAAAGGCGGCTCAGGATTCCTCAGTGACAGTTATTTCCATGACAGCTCTGGTAACGGTTTTTACGCTGTTTGTCAATGTACTGTATCGTTCCGGTACAGAAGATATGATATGTCGTTTTCTTACCGGTATAGGTATAGGGAAGAGGGAATCCGGAGTATTATTGCCGGTGCTTCTTGAAGTAACAGGCGGCTGTAAAGCAGTAAATGAAGCTGCGCTTCCGTTGGAGTGGTTTGCATTAGCAGCCGGACTGGGAGGCTTATGCGTACATTTGCAGATCTATTCAATAGCCGGAGGCTCCGGACTGATCTCTGTTTCATATCTGCCGGTGCGTATAATAAATGCTGTTCTCAGCTTTGGTATCGTGCGTATTATATGCATATTCTATCGTCCCGTATCAGAGGTTTTCCGGATAGCCGGCGGAGAAAATGCCCGCATGACCTCATCAGGTGCAGCGGGCAGTATAGCCTTGTTATTGCTTTGTATAATATTTGTTCTTTCATTTCACGGAAGAGGATCATTCCGATACAGAAGTTTCGGCAGGAATAACTGTATCAGGGCAACACCGCACAAAGATAGAGCCGCAGATGCACCGCCATGTGCAGAATGAGCCAATGACCTGACGGCTATCAAGCGGGTTATGCGCAGAATGACTGAAAAAGAGTACCCCAAGGGCACTTCCTTCGGGCGCAGCAGATGTGGTACAAAGCCATAAGGCGATTTTTGTGAGGTATTGATTCAGATAAAAAACACTGATCCATAGCTTTCAGGCACTCCGTCGGTCTTGTCTTTACGCTTATTCTCAGTGATCCAGGCAGATAGACGATGCAAAAAAATGGGAGAACCTTTGCGGTTCTCCCGGAATTATGAATCAATACTTGATAGGATTGGAAGAAAGGTATTTCTTTACCATAAGAGCTACCTTGAAAATGATAGCATCCTCAAATTCTCTCAGATCAAGACCTGTGAGCTTTTTGATCTTTTCAAGTCTGTATACAAGGGTATTTCTGTGTACAAAGAGCTTTCTTGATGTTTCCGATACGTTAAGGTTGTTTTCAAAGAAGCGCTGGATAGTAAAGAGTGTTTCCTGATCGAGTGATTCGATAGAGCCTCTCTTGAATACCTCCTTGAGGAACATATCACACAGAGTGGTCGGCAGCTGATAAATAAGTCTTGCGATACCAAGCTTGTCATAGCTTACGATAGAACGCTCCGTATCAAATACCTTACCGACCTCAAGAGCGACCTGTGCTTCCTTGAAGGAACGTGCAAGATCCTTGATGCCTGTCACAGGAGTACCGATACCGATGACGCAGTGGGTATAGAATTCACCGGAGAGAGTATCCACGATGGAGCTTGCGAGCTTTTCCAGATCCTTTGAATCAATATCCTGCTTGATCTCCTTAACGAGAGCTATATCGGTTTCATTGATATTGATAACGAAATCCTTTGACTTATCGGGGAAGAGGTTCTGGATAACATCATATGCCGAAATATCGGTTTTAGCCGAGATCTTGATAAGCATACATACTCTTGTCACATCGGCATTGAATTTCAGCTCACGGGATTTAAGATAAATATCGCCGGGAAGGATATTGTCAAGGATAACATTTTTGATAAAGTTTCCTCTGTCATATTTTTCATCATAATACTGCTTGATGCTTCCGAGTGATACTGCAAGGATAGCTGCATATTTCTGAGCGGCATAATCATTTCCGGCAACGAATACTGCATATTCGCTGCGGGGTTTATTGCCGAAGGATTTATATGTATATCCGTTAAGCACAAACGGAGCGGCGGAAGTAAGCATTTCCGATGTGATATGCTCATTGACCTCTCCGATCTTGCCAAGCTCGCTGCAGGCAATAACGACCGATGTTTCATCTATAACGCCGATCGTTCTGTCAATCGTATCTCTCATCTGATGAATAACGCCCTGAAATAATCTGTTTGACATTTTCTGTTACCTCGCTTTATAAAAGTATTTTCGATATTTTTATCAATACAATATTTATGGTATGCAGTAAACAAAACCGCAGCCATAAAACGCCTATATACATTTTACACAAAAGAACAGAAAAATGCAACTGTTTTATTGAAATTTTATTATTTTCGGAACAAAAAATTATATAAGTATACAAAGTCCTTTGAATTTTGATAAAATAATGAGATGCTATGCCGGAATAAATGAATAAAATGTGAAAAATATGAAGTCTTTATAAATAAAAAAATAATAGTTTCAGAAAATTTTTATTCCTATTCAATAAGCGATATATTTAATGTGAGAAATAATTCCTCATTTTCAAGGATAACTGCATTTTATTGTTAAAATGACTACACAACATATTGTTATTAAATTAATACAAACATCAATATATCATATAGAAAATGTTTTTCTTAAAATTTCAAAGTAATCCTTTACGGTGATTGAATATTCTGCCTGTTTATGTTATACTGATATAAAATGGATATGTTTTATAAAAATTTTATTTATTTTTATCAAACTGATCCCAAGCTGTGAAACGGAGTGAACGATCATGAAAAAAACAGAGCTTCTTGCCCCGGCAGGCGATATGGAATGTCTTGAAAGCGCGCTGAAATTCGGTGCAGATGCGGTATATCTTGCCGGGAACGAATTCGGAATGAGAACGGCTTCAAAGAATTTTTCCGCACAAGAGCTGAAAATATCCGTAGAAAAAGCGCATGGATCCGGAACAAAGGTATATGTTACCTGCAATACGCTTCCCCGGAATGATGAGATAGACCGCCTTCCGGAATTTCTTGAAACGGTTCAGGAATGTGGAGCAGATGCATTTATCATTGCCGACCTCGGTGTAATGAAACTTGCGGAGAAATATGCTCCGAGGGTTCAGCGTCATGTTTCGACTCAGGCGGGTGTAGTAAACTATCAGACTGCAAATGCCTTGTTTGATATGGGTGCGTCAAGAGTAGTTCTTGCGAGAGAATTATCCCTTGATGAGATATCTGTTATAAGGGCAAAAACTGCGCCGGAGCTTGAGCTTGAGGCTTTTGTTCACGGTTCGATGTGCGTATCCTTTTCCGGAAGATGCCTGATATCAAATTATCTGACCGGAAGAGATGCCAACCGCGGAGACTGCGCTCAGCCGTGCCGCTGGAAATACCATCTTTATGAGGAGCATCGTGAGGGTCAGTATTTTCCTGTAGAAGAAAATGACGACGGAACATTTCTGTATAATTCCCGTGATCTTTGCATGATAGAACATATACCCGAGCTTGTCAAAGCAGGCATAGACAGCCTGAAAATAGAGGGAAGAGCAAAATCTGCATATTATGTTTCGGTTGTAACGAATGCATACCGTCATGCGATAGATGAATACTATGAAAGCAGCGGCAGCAAGCCCTTGTCCCCGTGGATAAGGGAGGAGCTTGACAAGGTAAGCCACCGTGAATACAATACCGGCTTCTTCTTCGGAAACGAACCCGGTCAGGTAACGGACAACGGCGGATATGTGCGCCATTACGAGGTCGTTGCCGTCTGTGACGAATATAAGAAC
>CADCGS010000056.1 GCA_902801055.1 uncultured Ruminococcus sp.
ACAAAATATCTTTTTTATACTCTGTTGACAATTCATGACCGCACAGGACGATAGGCAGCTTTGCTGCCGCGCGTAATCGCTCCCTGCGGTCGCTTTTTTTCGTTAGTTTGAGTTATTTGCCGCGCTCCGGGTGATATCTTTTTTAGTCTCTTCACCGGATTTTTTACGGTATACCCAGTTAATGATGATAAGTTACTTTTTTAAGGCAGCAACGCACAAAGATAGTGCCGCATATGCGTCGACTGTTTTTTCATCAAATCAAATCTTTACTTATCTGTCCGGACTTCCCTATTGCACTATGCATTATCCGGGCACACTTTTACAGAACAGCATTATCATATACAGCAGCTTCATATCTACAGAGAATAAGCCGAAAAAATAATCATAAAAAATCAATTTTTCTCTTGACTTTTTTGTTTCAATATGATATTATAAATAAGTCGTCAGGACACAAAACACGGAGAGGTATCGAAGCGGTCATAACGAGGCGGTCTTGAAAACCGTTTGGCGGCAACGCCACATGGGTTCGAATCCCATCCTCTCCGCCACATTTTTCTATATTATTTTTAGTTCACTGCATTTGGAGGATTACCCAAGTGGTGAAGGGGCTCCCCTGCTAAGGGAGTAGGTCGGGAGACCGGCGCGAGGGTTCGAATCCCTTGTCCTCCGCTCGAGTCGCATGAATACTGAGTTTACTCGGTTTTCATGCGGTTTTTTCTTTTTATTCGTAAAACTCTCTGCTGTAGTTATGTTATACTTGCATTTATCAAGACTGTGCCGCTGTTGCGGAATTGCTTTGTAAATGCAGCGTAAAAGCTATAACATATGATAAGCAATATTACGCCCCCGGCGCTCATGCGTGTGCGGCATCTCCGGCACTGTGACTTTGTGCGGTGTTGCATAAAATATAAAATACTGTCGCTGTTGGTAATAGCTTTGTGTGTGCAGAATTAAGGCTATGCAGTATAATATGATAAGCATTATTACATCCCCGGCACTCATGCGTGTGCGGCATCTCCGGCGCTGTAACTTTGCGGGGCTTTGTGCCGTGTTGCCTTAACATCATGCTCCGGTCTGCATATTATATAAATGTGTAGAACACAAATACAGAAATATTCTCCTTACAGCATGGAAAGAAACGGAGTATTACCAATGGAATATAAAACAGGGCGTTTATGTGATCTGCCTACAGGAAAAAGCGGTATTATTATTATGCTGCCGGAGGATAAGCTCCTCAGAAAACAGCTCTCTGCTCTCGGTCTCGTCACAGGCAGCGTTATCAGCCGGGAGTTTATCAGCCCATTCAATGATCCCTCGGCTTATTTTGTCAGGGATTGTCTGCTTTCGATCAGAAACGCATATGCAGAAAAGATTCTTGTACGGTTTATCTAAGGCAACACCGCCGGGAGACCATCTTACGGCTTAGCACTACATCTGCTGCACCCGAAGGAAGTGTCCTCGGGGTACTATTTTTCCGTTATTCTGAAAAAAACGCTTGATAACCGTCTGGTTATTGGCTCGTTTTTCACATTCTGACGAAATACCCGGCGGCGCATCTGCGGCACTATCTTTGTACGGTATTGCCCTAAGGAACCGCTGAATATCCCGCCCGACTGTGTATAATATTTTATCAGCGCTTCCATAAAGACTATAACTGAGGTGATATGATGAACAGCAGCGATACACCATTATCCTACACGGTGATGCTCGCGGGAAATCCTAATGCCGGCAAAAGCACTGTATTCAATGCACTTACGGGGCTGGATCAGCATACCGGGAACTGGGCGGGCAAAACAGTCGCAGCTGCACAGGGCAATTATTTATATAACGGTAATAAATGCGCTGTTACTGATCTGCCGGGGATATATTCTACAGACGGCTGCTCTCCGGATGAAACGGCTGCCGTTGATGCTTTGATAAATGAAAAATATGACTGTCTGTGTATCGTAGCAGATGCCACTGCATTAAGAAAAAGCCTTGTCCTTATATTGCAGCTTCTGCAGATATCCGACAGGGCTGTTATCTGTCTCAATCTCTGCGACGAGGCAAAAAAAAGAGGACTTTCGATCGACAGCAATAAACTCGCAGAGCTGACCGGCGCCCCGGTAGTATGTACCTCTGCAAGAAGCGGCAGGGGGCTTGAAAGGCTCAGGGAAACCATCGACAGAACCGCAAAGGGTAAAATTATCAATACTCATATAAAGGAAAATCATCCGGATAATACAGAAGTACATACTGACAGGAAGCCAGGCTTTGATCCTGATGATAAAAAAACGATCTTCTACAGCAGAAGAAGCAGAGAGATCTATGAGATCTGCGTCCGTGAGGGCGATGGGAAATACAGAAAAAAAGAACGTGCAGCAGACAGGATACTTACCTCCCGTATAACGGGTATACCCTGTATGCTGCTTTTATTTGCGCTTGTGTTCTATCTGACTATTATCGGGGCAAATTATCCTTCTGCCTTGCTGGGAAAGCTTTTTGCCGAAGCTGAGGTTTTTCTGAAGAACGCCGCCCTCTCAGCAGGCGTGCCCGATATCATAAGCGGTATACTCATAGATGGAATGTACCGGACTATGACAAATGTCCTTTCCGTTATGCTCCCGCCTATGGCTGTTTTCTTTCCGCTTTTTACGCTGCTCGAGGATCTCGGATATCTCCCCAGGGCTGCCTTTAATCTTGACGGGATATTCCGACGCTGCGGCGGCTGCGGACGTCAGGGTATTACGATGCTGATGGGCTATGGCTGCAACGCCTGCGGTGTGACAGGATGCCGGATAATAAGCAGTACTAAGCATAGAAAGATCGCGATCCTTACAAACAGCTTTGCGCCCTGCAACGGTCGCTTCCCTACGCTTATTGCCATGATCGGTATTTTTCTTGCGGGTTCATTTGCGCCCGCCGTACAATCGGCAATAAGCGCCGTAATATTAATGGCAGTGATCATATCAGCCGTATTGAAATCAATGCTTGTTTCCTTTATTCTGTCGCGTATTCTGCCGGAGGATAAGGAAACCGCCGATATAATGGAGCTTCCCCCCTACCGGCTGCCGCAGCTCGGAAAAACTATACTGCGGACGCTGCTTGACCGTACCGTTTTCGTTGCAGGCAGAGCCGTTGCGGTCGCCCTGCCGGCAGGCGCGGTAATATGGATACTCGCCCATATCTATATAGGAGAGACCAATGTACTCGGTCATATAACTCAGCTTCTTGAGCCGCTCGGAGCGCTTATGGGGCTTGACGGCGCTATCCTCGCCGGGTTCATTTTAGGCTTTCCCGCAAATGAGATAGTTCTGCCTATAATAATAATGATCTACCTCGGAAACGGCAGCATAGGCGATACAGGTAATTACGAACAGCTTCATATGCTCCTGACGGATAACGGATGGAGCGTGAGGACAGCTGTATGCATGATTATTTTTACCGTACTGCATTTTCCCTGCTCCACCACCTGTCTTACTGTAAAAAAAGAAACAGGCAGCCTCCGAATGACCGCCCTTGCTTTTCTGATACCGACCTTATGCGGGGTAATATGCTGTATCCTCGCAAATGCATTATTTGCGGTCTTCATGTAAAGGCAACACCGCACAAAGAACGCCTTACGGCTCAGCACCACATCTGCTTGCCCTTTTTGCGTAATTTCGCACAAAACTCGATTGATAAATAACAGATTAGCGACGCTCGTTTTGCACATTCTGACGAAAAAATCGACGGCGCATCTGCGGCACTATCTTTGTAGGTGTTGCCTAAAGAGGATCTGACCGAAGCAATTAATTCAGCGCTTGGAATGAAATACCGCTGCCGGCTTTCCGACAGCGGTACTTGCTTGTTGTTATCCTGTTATTTCATGAAGCTTTAGATAATTCTGGTATTCATAGCGTGTTTTTATCATCTGCTCGTCAATAAGCTCACCCTCAGTTATTTCTGATTCATCGGGGGCAGTTGACGGTATTATCAGTTCAGGCGTAGATCTGTACCAGGTGTAATTATCGAATATTTCCACAAGATTTTTGCTTTCAAATTTATGCCCATGCTTTGCAGCCAGAACATTTACAAGGAACTGAGCCTGCTGAACATTAAGGCTCGACAGAACATATCCGGGTATCTCTTCTTCTACGTAATAATATACACGATCTCCGAATCTCTCACTGTACCATTCATTATGAAGAAGATCATATTCAAAATCATTATCATCGTAAGTACTATCGACGATGCTGCTCTCTTCAATACTGCTTTCATCGATACTGCTCTCGTCAATACTGCTCTCGTCGATACTGCTCTCGTCGATGCTGCTTTCGTCGATACTGCTCTCGTCAATGATGATGCTGGAGGATTCCTCCCTCTTGCTGACGGTAACCTTTATTGAAGTGATAAGATTTACGCTTCTTGGCGAAGAAACGGTAATAGTTGATTCTCCCTCAGAAACTGCGGTTATAACGCCGAGATTCGATACAGTTACCGCAGCGGTATTATTACTGTAATAAATATAGTTTTCATTTTCTGTTTTCTGACCGTCAAGAGTCAGAATGATCGTATATTGTTCGCCCTCCTCAAGCGTAATGCTGTCAAGAGCAGCCTTCAGCTCCTGAGCCTTCTGATTCCCGGATGATTCCGGCGCAGAGCTTTTTTCAGCTGATTTTTCATTTTTGCACGCAGCAAATGACATTGAACAGCCCAGAGCAAGCATCAGGCATATTATTCTTTTTACATTTTTTTTATTTTTGTCCTGCATATCCGTATTCTCCTGAAAAATAATCATTATCTATATATAATTCACTCAACGGGGTATTTATTACTACATTGCCGTTTTTATCAAGAATGTATACCGAACCGTTATTATCCGAGGCGGCTAAATAACCATCATCTGTCAGTTTTGATATATGCTTATATTTTGCCTCGATAATAATATCACCTTTTTTATTTATCAAACCGTACAAGTATGAGTCATACAGGGATGAGTCATGGGTACTATATACAGCACAACCGTTTTTGAATGTATCGTAACTAATACCTCTGTCAGCCGGAGAGATAAGCTCCTCACCTGTGTTTGCATCGAGGACGCCTTTCACCAAATTGTTCTCATCAGTAGTGAAGATAAAAGTATTATCGCCGAAATAATACAATGATGTATACTCTTTCCCGTCAAGATACTGCGGGGAATTGCTTATGTTTTCATATTTCATAAGCTTGAATTTTCCGTTCATACAAACAGGTGCATTGTCAGAATAGAAAATACCGGCGCTTTCAAATTCACAGTTAACGACCTGTTTTCTTGATTTAAGATCATAGTATCCCCATTTATCATTCATATACACAGGAACAATATCACTATGTGCAACATCATTATTATAGACATACCCTTCAATAACAGCATCATAACACGGAGTGCATATATAATCATTGGGATTATTCATATCAACAAAACCCCATTTACCGTTGTACTTGACAGGTATCACCTTTTGCTGATAATAAATAAAATTCTTTGCCTCTTTCTTATAATACGGGAATTTTATATCCTGCTGCTGACAGCGTATGATCTCTTCCCCTTTATTATTGATAAGACCATATTTATACAAATTCCCGTCGGAAAGCATTACGAGAGCTGAACCATCTATAAATTCACCTATACTTGTATACCTGGTATTGATAACATATTCTCCTTTGGTATCAATACAGCCGCATTTACCTGAAAAATCTTCTACAGAAGCAAGTCCCTCGGAAAAATTATATGCCTGCTTGTATTTTGCGGGGATCACGATATTGCCTTTCTGGTCTATATATCCATACAGATCATTTTGTCTGAAATAGGCATAGCCCTCGCTGAAATATCCGACAAGATCATATTTTGCATCTATTACCCATTCGCCCTTTGAATTTATGAATCCATATCCGTTAATACCCTTTGCTCTTGCAAGACCATTCTGGAACGGGGATATTTCCGTAACAGCGAGATCCTTTACTATTTGACCATCTTTATTCATAAGGCAATAGGTGTCATTTTTTTTAGCGATCATCACATTATCATAAAACATATTATAACCATCATCTTCGATCTGATCGCTTTTCATGATCGAGGGAAGTATAAAAATAATAAATACCGCAGCACAGGCGGCAAGCACAATGCCTGCTCCTGAAAACAGGAGAGCTTTTAATAATGTTTTTTTCTTTTTTCTGCTCACGATATTATTATCATTGTAATTATCAGCCTGCCGGACGGGTATAATCTGGCTTCCAGGGATCATATTATTCTGATACCGGGGATCCTGCTGCGGATAGAACACAGGCTGAGGAGGAGGGATCGGAGTAGACTGTTCTCTGTCGGAGAACCTGAAGCCGCATATCACGCAGAATTTGTCATCATCGCGGCAGTCATTGCCACATTCAGGACAGTACTTCATATTATACATCCTTTCATTTTATTATTCAGTTTCCGGACGGACGGGGCAGGCATTTTCTTTTTTTCAGCGGAACGCCGTCACAGAGGAAATGCTTTTCAAGATAATAGACCTCCAGCGCGGTAAGTACGCCGAAAACCACACCGAACAGCACATCTGTCGGGAAATGGACATAGAGATAAAGGCGGGAAAAGGCTATGCACGCAGAGAGCATATACATTGCTATCCCGAAGGGCTTATTATAGATAAAGCAGATAGTTGCGGAGCTGAAAGCGAAAAACGTATGACCGGACGGGAACGAATAATCAATTTCGGGGCGGACGATAAGGCTGATAGTATCATTCATAACATAGGGTCTTAATCTTCTGACGATCGGCTTTAATATAAGGCTGCAATTTATAGCGGAGACAGCCAGATTCAGAAGCATAGTTCTGCCGAAAGGGCGGTGTTTACGGATGATCAGAGCTATAAGTGTTATCAGTCCCCACAAAGCCACGACCGTTCCGGGCATAGAAAACAAGGACATAACAGCATCCATAATTTTATTGGTAAAATGATTTCTTATATAATTCAGCACCTGAAATTCCCAATCCATAATGTTCCTCCGGCAAAAATTTTTTCAGATAAATAATAATTCACATTCAGTATACCATATAACAGCATATTTTTCAATTATTTTTGCGAAGAATAAAAGCAACATTCTTCCTGCTCCGTCTCCCCTGCCGGGCTGCCGGCGCAGTGTCGAAAAAAACATCTCAGGAATCAGGCAAGCTTTTTCCTGAGATGCTCGCAGAGCCATGATACCGGGATCATCAGCAACCCCCAGATGGTGCTGTAGAGCAGGCAGATCTGACCGCGGAAATTAAACGGCTGGGTCGAATAATCCCAGACCCTGAGCTTTCCCTTTATATTCACAGCCCAGCCGACAATAAACTCGACGGAGGTGACGAAAAGGCTGCCGATGATGCATTTTTTCCATACTGCCGCTTTTCGCATAGGAAGGAAAAGCTTATACAGGCACGTAAAGCAGGCGCCGCCGGTAAGGAGCATCGACCAGTGTGTATTTTTTCTCCAGAGAAGCTCTATCGCCCCATATCCGAGACCGCCTATAGAAAACAGGCGGAGATCAAGTCTTGATTTTTCTGACAATAATATCACCCCGATATAGTATCTGCCGGCATGAGCATTATATGCAAAAAAAGGGCGAACTCACCTTCCGGCGGGTTCGTCCCTGTTAATCGAAGAGAGCGGATCAGAACTGTACTGACTTGCCTTCCTCTTTGCCGTTTACAACGTAGTATGCTACATCGTTTTCGGGCTGGATGTAAATGTCCAGAGTTTTAACAGCATCCTTGCCGCCTTCGATCTCGAAGATATTATCAACGATAGAGCGGACAGCTGTATTCTTGCCTGCAAATTCGATCGTGCACTTGATAACAGGCTCATCAGCCTTAGCAGCTGTTTTCTTTGCAGGAGCTTTTTTTGCGGGGGTCTCTTTTACTTCCTCTTTTACTACAGGTGTTACCTTCTCTTCTGCAGCCTTTGTTGCTTTTCTTGCCATTATAAAATGCCTTCTTTCATTATTTAATATGCACACAAAGCTCTGCGCTTCATATGCACTTATTCGATTATATCCGTTTTTTTCTTTTTTGTCAAGTCGTTTCTGACACATAAAATCCAGCCCCACACAAGCTGCTGATTGTTCGGGACGATTTTATGCTCCCTTGGAACATCATCTGCCTATCTGTATCATTCAGCCTTTCATGACCCTGTCAACCATTTTCCAGAAACAACACCCCCGCCACAGCCTTTCGGTCGTGTCGGGGGCATTTGGTTATTTAGTTGCGGTTATGTTGCTGTGCTATATCAAATTACCTTAATGTCCAATCAACAACTGAATCAACGCTTGTCGGTGTTTCAAGAGTTGCATTTGCATCAAGCAAGGTTGCTGCATCTGTCGTGATATTACCATCAGTATCATAAGCAATCTGAGCAGACTTGAGGGCTACGTTGAGGTCGAAGTCAAAACGCTTAAACATATCATCTGTTACAGAGCTATCAAGTTCAACACTGTCGATAAGCTGAGCAGATGTCTCACCTGCGCCAAGAATGCTTGTGTAATAGAAGTATGCGATACCGCCATTAACAGGATTGGGCAGGAGCTGCCATTTATCAGCAGTACCGGCTGTTGTTACTACATCAGCAAGATTGATGTTGATCTTAAGAACACTTCCGCCTGTGTATGCTTTCATAGCTTTTTCATAAGCTTCTTTAGCCTGTGCCAGTGTCTGAGTTGCATTTGCATAGTTAGCTTCTGCAGTTGCTACATTAGTTGATGCAGTACCTACCTGCGTTACCATTGAACCATATGATGCCTGAGATTGATTAACAGCAGTTTCCTTCTGTTCAACATATGCCTGAGCATCAGTAACAGCCTGTTGCTTTTGAGTTGTTACGCCCTGAGCAGCAGTATATGCTTGGGTAGCAGTATTCAGATCGGCTTGAGCAGCAGCCTTTGCCTGTTGAGCTGCAGTCAATGCTGCATGTGCATCATCACGTCTCTGCGCTGCTGCAGCTTCTTTTGCTAAATAATCATTATATACTTCTTGATGATGTGCAAGTGAATTCTCTAGCCTTTTCTGATTTGCAAGAAGAGTATAATAACGATATCCAACTTGAGTATTGGTAATATTCATACCAGCAAGATCAGTATAAGTTGCAGTAGCCAGATAATTATCTACCTCTTCATCCCCTGTAAAATTATTTTTATTTTTAATATAATTTTTGAAAGCTGCTACTTCATCAGGTGTGGATGCTACAAAATTGTTCACTGCATTAGTAGCTCTCTGGAGATCAGCCTGAGTGTTATTAATTGAATTTACTCGATAACCCTCTGAAGCTCTATGAGCGGCATTATAAGCATTAAGTGCTTCATTATAAGCAGTTGCAGCCGCCGCTCTATTTGCTTCAGCTGTTTCAGATGCAGACTGTGCTGCATCTTTAGCAGCCAAAGCAGCTGCTTCTGCCTGCTGAGCTGCAGCAAGTTCATCCTGTGCAATCTTTAATGCTTTTTCTGCTGCCAACAAATCGTTAATTGCGTTCTGTAATACATTGTTCTGCGCTTGTGCAGCTGTATTAACATTTGCATCATCTCTCAGGGCAGCATTATATTCTGCTACTGCATCCTGATATGCAATAAGTGCATTCTGATAAGCACTTGCTGCGCTTTTTACTTGCTGAT
>CADCGS010000057.1 GCA_902801055.1 uncultured Ruminococcus sp.
CCTCCGCAAGGGGTGAATTCAAAAAAGCCCCGGTGGGGCTTTTTTGAAGAGGGGACGCCCTGGGAAAGAGGGCGTCCCCTTGCCGTGTTCCTCCACGAACCAATCTTTCTGCCGCAAGGCAGAAACGGAACACTATTACGAGCCTACATTAACAAAAAAGTACCTACGGCTACTAAATATTAAGAGGGGATGCCCAATCAAATAGGGCATCCCCTTGTTGTGTTATTCTAAGAATTGATTGTTTTTGCCATGTGCGAAACTATGAGGTTATGTTCTCCGTTTGTTTAGTAACGACCACAACCAGCGCCGCCGGTGGTTCTTATAAAAAATCACATACGATTCCGGGTGACAGACGAATATCGGGGGCTTGGGCGGTTATGCTAAAATAGTGATAGAATAGGGAGGATTTATCGTAGGATTGAACGATGGATATTTCGGCTTTTCCGGTTGACTTTAAAATTTTCATAGAGTACAATAAATATTGGTATTTTGGCTTTATGCCTGATAATATGGGGTTATTGCCTGACCAGAGTAAAGGCAGCATCGCACATAGACCGCCCTGACGGCTCAGTCACTGCGCGGTATTGCCTGAAACCGGAAAATTAATGGAGGAGATAGTATGAGAATAAAAGCATTTTTATTGGCAGCTGTTATGGCTGCGGCATTATTGACAGCAGGCTGCAGCAAATCTTCTGACAGCAGCAGCAAGCCGGCAGAGGATTCCAAGGCAGGCTCACAGTCTTCCGTTGAAGCATCAAAGGAAGAAAGCAAGACTGAAAGCAAGGCTGAGGACAGCAAGAAAGAGGAATCCAAGGAATCATCGGCTCCGTCCGGCAAACCGGTCGATGCCTCATGGTTTGACGATGCTGTATTCGTTGGCGACAGCGTAACGCTGAAGCTCTCCTATTATGCTGAAAACGGCGATCTCGGCGATGCAAAATTCCTTTGTCAGGGAAGTCTCGGCTATACAAACGCTCTTATGGCTCTTGAAGAAGAGGGAAATGTTCATCCGTCCTACGAGGGAACTACATATACAGTTGACGAGGGCTGCAAGACTATCAATCCTAAAAAGGTATTTGTAATGCTCGGTATGAACGATATCGGTCTTTACGGTGTTGACGGCGCTGCGGAAAGCATGGTTACCCTGACCGATAAGATCGCAGCTAATTGTCCCGATGCCGTTATTTATATAGAATCGGTCACCCCGATGGTCGAGGGCTTTACGCTCGGCGATCTGAATAACGAAAATATCAGGAAATTTGATGAAAAGCTCAAATCCGTCTGCGAGGAAAAGGGCTACAAGTATCTTGACGTATATTCTGCTGTTGACGACGGAAACGGCAACCTTATCTATGATTACTGCGGCGACCCGCCGACAGAGGATAATCCCGATGCGATGGGACTTCATTTCAATGATAATGGATGCAAGGCTTGGGCTGATTATCTCAAGGAAAACGTAGAGGCATAATTCCTGTAATGCCTTGACGAAAGGATAATGGATATGAAAAAAACAGTTTGCGCTGTACTTCTTGCCGTAATGATGCTTTGTGCCTGCGGAAAAGAGGAGAACGGTTCCTCTTCCGCAAAGCCGGCAGAAAGCTCACAGACGGTTTCCTCTGAGGTGCAGAGCAGTCAGGAAAATTCCCAAAAACAGGAATCCTCCAAAAAGGAAGGATCAAAAAAACAGGAATCATCAAAAAAGGAAGAATCGAAAAAACAGGAGACTTCCAAAAAACAGGAATCAAAGGCTGAATCAAAGAAACCGGAATCAAAACCGGAAAGCTCTGCGGTATCAAAGGCAGAGGAATCGTCTGCTCCGGAAAGCAGTCAGGAGCCGTCCGCTGAGCCTTCCGTTCAGGAGGAGGCAAGCGTTCAGCAGCCTGAAAGCAGTGAGCCTGCCGAAATTGTTCAGGAAAGCGTTAAGCCTGCCGAGGAAAGCAAGACGCAGGAAAGCGTAAAGCCTGCTGAGGAAAGCAAGACGCAGGAAAGCAAAAAGCCTGCCGAGGAAAGCAAGAAGCAGGAAAGCAAAAAGCCTGCCGAGGAAAGCAAGAAGCAGGAAAGCAAAAAGCCTGCCGAGAGAAGCAGGAAAGTAAAAAGCCTGCCGAAGAAAGCAAGCAGCAGGAAAAACCGGAGCCGAAGCCTGAGAAAAAGCCCGCTGCCGCTTCCGGCGAAAGGGTAGGGGCAAGCTGGTTTGACGATGCCGTATTTGTCGGCGATAGCGTAACGCTGAAACTTTCGTATTATGCGGAGGATTACGGCGCTCTCGGAAAGGCAGAGTTCCTTTGTGCCGGAAGTCTCGGATATACAAACGGACTTTGGGATCTTAATGCTCCGGATAATGTACACCCGTTCTATAATGGGGTGAAATATACGATCCCGGAGGGTCTTAAAGCTATAGGCGCGAAAAAGATATTCATAATGCTTGGAATGAATGATATCGGCTGCTACGGCGTTGACGGTTCTCTTGAAAGCATGAAAACCATGACCTCGAAAATAGAGGAAAAATGTCCGGATGCAGATATCTATGTAGAGTCTGTGACCCCGATGCTTGAAAATATGCAGCTGACGGGGCTTAACAACCGTACTATCGCAGAATTTGACGAGAAGGTCAAAGCCGTCTGCGCTCAGAGGGGCTATAAATATATGGACGTAGCTTCGGCAGTGGACGACGGAAACGGAAACCTCGTTTATTCATACTGCGGAGATCCTACTGCAATGGGACTGCATTTCTCTGACGCAGGCTGTGACCAGTGGGTGGAATATCTTAAATGCCATGTAAATGATGCTCAGTAATGAAAGGAAAGAGAGAAAATGAAAATGAAGAAATTAGCACTTATCCTGACAGCAGCGGCTATTGCCGTAACACTTTGCGCTTGCGGTGAGGACAGCGGCAGCTCATCATCCTCTGCCTCCTCCGCTGCAGAAAGCTCTGCACAGTCAACAGCTGAGAAAAGCGATGCAGAAAGCGGCAGCTCTGAAAAGACAGGAGATTCCTCCTACAAGGCAGCCTTTGAAAAGGTAAAGGCTGAGGCAAAGCTCCCCTCCGATATGTCAGATCTCAGCGAGGCAAGACTTAAAAGATCCTTTGGTATCGAAGCTGACGATGTGTCTGATTTTGCCGGAGCAGTATGCACACAGGGCAAGGATCAGACAGAGATCATCTTCATCAAGGCAAAGGATGAAGCAGCTGTTGATAAGATCAAGGAAAAGCTCGAAAACGAGCGTCAGTCAAAGATCAATGTAACAAAGAACTACAATCCGGATCAGCTCCAGATGATAGAGAATGCAGCTGTTGAAACAGACGGACTTACAGTTTATCTTGTTCTGGCAGAGGATGCAGACAATATTGTAAAGATATTCAAGGCAAACGCATAAAGGCAATAACAAGTGCTGCCGGCAATTTACTGCCGACAGCACCGATTTATACACTGACCTTATCAGGGCAACACCGCACAAAGACCGCCTTACGGCTTAGCACCACATCTGCTGCGCCCGAAGGAAGTGCCCTTGGGGTACTCTTTTTCCGTCATTCTGCACAAACTCGCTTGATAACCGTCAGGTTAACGACGCTCGTTTTGCACATTCTGACGAAAAAATAGGCGGCGCATCTGCGGCACTATCTTTGTGCGGTATTGCCTCAGCTTTTTAAATTGCCGTGAGAGTGGGGTATAGTATTGATTTTTTCCAGTCTTATTTTTTTGTTCATGTTCCTTCCGGCGGTACTGATACTTTATTATATCACCCCGAAAAGATTCAGGAACCTGACCCTTTTTATTGTTGACCTTGTGTTCTATGCCTGGGGCGAGCCGATGCTCGTCCTTTTGATGCTTGTTTCCGTTGTGATAAACTATGTTGCCGGCGTCCTTATAGGCATAAACCGGGAGAAAAAGAAGCTGACCAAGGCGATATTCATTATTTCGATAATTCTCAACCTCGGTCTGCTGGGATTCTTCAAATACATAGGCTTTATCGGGGAAACGCTGAATTTCGTACTGCCGTTCCTGAATATACCTGTTATCCAGGTATCTCTGCCGATAGGTATTTCCTTCTACACCTTCCAGACGATGTCCTATACTATAGATGTATACAGGAACACAGTCAAGGTGCAGAAAAATATCATCACCTTCGGTACATATGTTTCTCTGTTCCCGCAGCTTATCGCAGGCCCCATAGTCCGCTATGAGGATGTCGCACAGCAGCTTATGGAGAGAAAAGAGACTCTGGAGCAGTTCACCCAGGGCGTAAAGCTATTCCTTGTCGGTCTTTCCAAGAAGATACTTATAGCGAATGAAATGGGCAATCTCTGGGATGCTGTCCGCGACAGCGGTGCCGCAGGCGGTGCTGCCGGCGCATGGGTAGGAATAATTGCCTACACCTTCCAGATATATTTTGATTTCAGCGGATACAGTGATATGGCTATCGGTCTGGGAAGAATGTTCGGCTTTGAATTCATGAAAAACTTCGATTATCCGTATATCTCAAAGAGCATTACGGAATTCTGGCGCAGATGGCACATTTCTCTCGGAACATGGTTTCGCGAATATGTTTATATTCCTCTCGGCGGCAACAGGAAGGGTCTGGGCAGACAGATAATAAATATTGGCGTTGTATGGTTTCTGACCGGTCTGTGGCACGGCGCAAGCTGGAATTTCATCCTTTGGGGCGTATATTTCGGCATACTGCTCATGATCGAAAAGATATTCCTTCTGAAGCTTCTGAAAAAAGCTCCGGCGGCTGTTTCCCATCTCTATGCAATAATACTGTTCGTATTCGGCTGGGTAATATTCTATTTTGAGGATATGGGCGAAATGGGCACATTCATTGCCCGCCTGTTCGGTTCTGACGGATTCATGATGTCCGGCGATATTGCCGCAACAGTTATTTCGTATATACCGCTGCTGATCGCTGCCGCTGTCATTTCCACGCCGCTTATCACCACTCTGTATCATAAGATCAAGAGCAGACCGGTGCTTTATGCTGCGGATAATGCGGCTTGTATACTTGCTCTGCTGCTTTGCACATCATCCCTTGTCAGCAGCAGCTACAACCCGTTTTTGTACTTTAAATTCTGAGGGAGGGCAGAAAAATGAAAATAAAGAATATACTTCGTTATCTCCCGACCTTCATATTCTGCGGATTTATACTGACCTTCATGGTATTTTATATTGTTCTGCCCAAGGCTGATTTTTCTCCGCAGGAAAAGAAAAAGCTTGCTGAATTTCCCGAGCTTAACGTGCAGACGGTAATGGACGGAAAATTTCAGAAGGAACTTGATACCTATATGTCCGACCATATGCCGATGAGGAATTTCTTTGTAGGCATCAGCGCGGATTATGAGCTTGCAAGCGGCAGGAACGGAGAAAAGGGCATCTATCTCGGCAGGGACGGATATCTTTTCCCGAAGCCGACAAAGGACGGAGAGCTTCTCAGCCAGAATGCCGGATTTATAAAGGAATTCGGTGATTTATCGTCTGTGCCGGTATATATGACGGTCATCCCATCCTCCGGCAGCATCAACAAGGATAAGCTGCCCATGAATCATGAAGTCTACAATGACAAGGCGCTGATAGATAAATTCGCATCACAGCTTGGAGATAAGATAACATATATTGACATGACAGCTCCCTTTGCAGAAAAGGCGTCAGACCGTCAGCTGTATTATAAGACTGACCATCACTGGACGAGCGGCGGCGCATATGAATGTTACAGCCTTCTCGGAGAGAAAATGGGATATCAGCCTGTTTCCGAGGACAAATTCGGGAAGGAAACCATAGATGGTTTTTACGGAACATCATATGCAAAAAGTGCATTATGGTGGGTAGCTCCCGACAGCATAGAACTATGGAAAAACAAGGAACAGTCTGAAGGCTCTGTTTCTGTAGAGATAGACGACGGTGAGGAAGAGGAAAAAAAGACCTCAGACAGTTATTTCTTCCGTGACCAGCTGAAAAATGATGACAAATACACAGTATATCTTGACGGCAACCACAGTCTTGTAAGGATAAAAAACAAGGATGCAAAGGGCGGAAAGCTCATTATAGTCAAGGATTCCTATGCACATACAATAGCCCCGTTCCTGTCACAGAATTACAGTGAAATAATTATGGTTGATCTGCGATATTACAAGAAGGAGGTCTCCATGCTTGCGGAAAATGAAGGTGCGCAGGCTATTCTTATCCTTTATTCTCTTGATAATCTTGCGAACGACACCAATATTTCCTATCTGTTTTAAGTAATCGTTCGCTCCGCTCACTCTGCACCAGAAAGGAAGCTTTGCAAGCCGCGATCTGAGCTAAGGCAACACCGCACAAAGACCGCCTTACGGCTTAGCACCACATCTGCTTGCTCTTTTTCCGTCATTCTGCACAAAACTCGCTTGATAACCGTCAGGCGCTCGTTTTGCACATTCTGACGAAAAAATTGGCTGCGCATCTGCGGCACTATCTTTGTGCGGTGTTGCCCTAAAGTAGCGGGGAACATAACAGAAAGTATAGGTCAAGCCTTTTTAAAGGCTTGACCTATACTTTCCTTATCACGGCATTATTCACCTACGATGTGGGGAGGGCGTCGCTTTCACCCAGCGCAAGACATATGTCCGCACATAATGCTGCTGATATCATGAATATCTCATACCTTTCATCTTTGATGTCAAGCTCATACCCGTCTCCGTGAGCAGTCCAGCATTTTTTCTGCGTCATGACAGTCTCTCCGTCTGCTCCGAGCATCGAAAAACGTCCGTCACTCAGATTTCCTACAAACCGGAACGTACTTCCGTATATCGCAAAGGCAAATCTCCTCCCTAAACACGGTACAAGCACATAAAGCCGCTTTCCGCACCTTACCGAAAAATAACTGAGCATGAATGTGTTGAACCGTATCGTGGATAATAACTCTCCGCCGCGCCCCCGCAAAGTAATGCGTATGGAGGGCTCGGCTCTGACATCGGCGGCGAAGCATGGCTCGCCCTTTTCTGTGTAGATAGTGAATCCGTCTGTTTCTGACGTTCCTCGTTTGATGAATAATTTCATGCCGCTCCCTCCTTTCTGTATTATGCCTTGTCCGATATTAGTTTACCCGAAAAAAGCATTTTCAATCATTGATTTTGGCATATGTGTCAGAAGTGACAGATCCTCGCTCGTTACGGTTTCCAGACCTTCAAGCCCGCCGCTCTCCTGTGCAAGCAGAAGATGAGCCGCAAAACAGTCCGCCTCCCTTTCGTAGCGGTTTATGCAGAAGCTTGTGTTCGCGCTGAGACGGACAGTATTTGTGCAGCCGTGAAGAATGATATGTCCCAGCTCATGCGCGGCTGTTATTTTGCGGCAGTAATAATCCAGCGACCGGTTGAGAACAATAAATCTGTGCCCCTCCATCGTGACTGTAAATCCGTTCACGCTGTCCGGAAGCTCCAGCTGTAAAACAGTGATCCCCATCAGCTCGCAAAGCCGCATCGGATCGGCACAGCCGTATTGCTCCGTCAGCATCCTGACCCTTTCCTCTATTTTTTTCATTTGCATATCTCCGTTCAACCGAAAGATTTTTTCTGGTGCTGCTGCTTAGCGATAGCCGCGACTACCTTTATTGCATCAATAAGCTTACTGCGGTCGTCGTCATTCAGCGGAACACCGTCAAACATTAATCCCTGCTGGGAGGACAAAAGCCCCGTAAATTCGTCAAATACATCGGAAAGCTCACGGCTTTCCGGTTTTTGTTTATTATCAGTATTTCCCAGGAGCGTATCCGTCGAAACGGAAAACACACTGCACAGCCGCAAAAGCATTTCCCTGTCCGGCTCACGCCTGCCCTGTTCATACATTCCTACCGCAGACGCTGATATCCCGAGCTTTGCCGCAAGCTCCGACTGAGTAAGGCCTGCATTTTTTCTCAATTCCTTTATTTTGCTGCCGATATAGCTTTTCATATTATCCCCCGTTTCGGAATGTCGATACACGCTCCGTGTGCCGGTTCCGGTATGTGAATGGTTCATTGACAATATTATAACACCACGAAGCGTGTATTTCAAGTATTATTTTCAAAAAATCCTTATCAGTCGCATTATAGCGACAGCAGGAAGGAAAGGCAAAAAAATGCCTTGATTTTGACTGAAAATGGAATATAATTAATAACAGGAGGTAAATATGCACCATATCTATCTCAAATATAGTGCATATATATCTCCGAAAAAAATAACAGTCAGCTACACGTATTGTGTGGAAAGGAGCGGCAATGACATATAAACAGTGGGCAGATGAGTACTACGAAAGTGCAATGAATGTAAAGGCGAGGATAGATGCAGTCAGGGAGGAAATGAAGATCGCGCGTGCCGATAAGCTTGCCGAGCTTAACAACAGGCTCAGCGTAATGCTGGGGATGTATTACGACTGCATGGATATTGCGAGAGATCTTGGCAGAAGACAGGGGGAATGTTGATGCGCAAACAGGTGCGTTCGCTCGGGGCGGCAGAGGACAAGGAAGTCTCTTATTCTTCATATATTATCGGAGACGAGGACGATGACCCCAGGCGCAGGAGAATGGCGGAGCTGATCGAGATCGCGATAAAAAATGAGCTTACGCAGAGGCAGAGGGAATGTATACATATGAAATTCAGAAAAAGGATGAGGGTCGAGGATATTGCACAGGTGATGGGTCTGAGCAGATCGACGGTATATAAGCATATCCGTCTGGGGCTTGCCGCGATAAAGCGGTGTTCGGTATATTTTTGAATTTTTACGAATAAAAGCATAAAAAACGGGCAATCCTAATGTTGACAGAATTATTGGAGGTAAAGATATGCTTGATAAAATTTCTCTGATACTGTTGATAATCGGCGGTCTGAACTGGGGTTCCGTAGGAGTGTTCCAGTTTGATATCGTTGCATGGATATGCGGCGGACAGACCAGTATTATCAGCAGGATCATCTACACTCTTGTAGCGCTTGCCGCGATCTGGTGTATTTCCCTCTTATTTCGTGACGATGCGGTATTCCGCGAGGACAAGCCCGCCTTCAACGAATAAGAAGGGTCACACTACAAGACTGATACCGCGCTTTTGAAGCGGCATCGACAAAACGGACGAAGCTATGTGCCTCGTCCGTTTTTTTGGGGTTTTTTAGGCATTACCGCACAAAGATAGTGCCGCCGGCGGCACGCCGGCGCGGTCGTTACTTTGTTGACAGGTGCGGCGGCGTTTTGTTCCCCGTGGCTTTAACTCCGGGCGCGGGTTACAAAGCTTCCTTTCGAGTGCAGAGTGAGCGTAGCGAACGATTACGCGAACTGAGAGCGCAGGCACTGCGCCGCCGGCGCAGCAGATGTGCTGCTAAGCCGATAGGCGTTCTCCCGGAGGTGTTGCCTTAAATTATCAATAGTGGAAAGTATCCTGATGCTTCAGTATTTTATATCTGATATATTTAAGAGTTATATCCTCGCCGTCATCCCTGAGCATTTTCAGGAGTTTTTCGAGGAGTGCGGCTGTGTCGGGATGAATAATATAGTGAGAATATGAATGTATATAATAATTATAGGGGTCGGCGTCGGTATATTTATCTCCGCGGTAATTTTTAGAAGCAGCAACCCTGTCGCAAAACATTTCGATCACATATTTAAGCGGCATTTTCATACCGACCATATCGTGACCTTCCTGCAGACCGTAATCGATCCAGTATTCAAGGTGGTGCTTATTGCGTCCCTTATGATGCAGCCAGGCGCTGCTGTAGCCCTTGTCCTCGCGCTCGGCATTATTCGGGCTGCACGTTCCCTGATAATATTTAGCTCCGATGAGGAATTCAACAGGATTATATTTTGACATATCATGCATAAGTCCCTGCTTATAAAGACCGACCTTAAAGCAAAGCTTCATTACGAGAATTTTATGATGATTAATTGTTTTCAGATGATCCATCCATTTCATAATTATCGCCCCTGACACTATATTTATGATATAATTATATTCTTTCTGCCTTTTCAAATCAACCCCCAGCCCTGACAGGGTGAAGTCGGTACTTTACAATAGCGGGCAGAAGGAGTATAATAATATATATAAAGAAGGAAGGAAGATGAAAATGAGCAATAAATTGGGAAGAAATGATCCTTGCTGGTGCGGGAGCGGAAAGAAATATAAAAAATGCCATGAGGAGTTTGACGAAAAGATCGCCTATATCCGCAGTCAGGGTCATGAGGTGCCTGACCATAGTATTATAAAAACACCCGCTCAGATCGAAAAAATACGCGAAAGCGCTAAGGTCAATATCGCTGTGCTTGATTATGTTGCGGAAAATATCCGCGTGGGTATGACTACTCAGGATATAGATGACCTTGTGGCTCAGAAAACAAAGGAATTCGGCGCAGTCGCCGCTCCGCTCAATTATGAGGGCTACCCGAAAAGCGTATGCACCTCTATTAATGAGGTGGTGTGCCATGGTATCCCCTCCGATAAGGTCATACTGAAAGACGGCGATATCATTAACGTCGATTGCAGTACTATACTCGACGGCTATTTCTCCGATTCATCACGTATGTTCTGTATGGGTAATGTCAGCGAGGAAAAACGCAGGCTCGTTGAGGTGACTAAGGAATGTGTGGAAAAGGGTCTTGAAATGGTCAAGCCCTGGAGCTTCCTCGGTGATATGGGTCAGGCAGTAAATGAACACGCTATGAAAAACGGCTACAGCGTTGTGCGTGAGATAGGCGGCCATGGCGTCGGTCTTGAATTCCATGAGGATCCGTGGGTAAGCTATGTATCAAAGGCAGGAGAGGAAATGCTCCTCGTGCCGGGTATGATATTTACTATCGAACCAATGGTGAATATGGGCGGAAGCAGGATATTCTGCGATAAAAAGGATAACTGGACTATCTATACCGCCGACAGGAAACCCTCCGCACAATGGGAAATAATGGTTCTCGTGACTGAGGACGGATATGAGGTACTGGCATATTAATATATATAATACATAATAATTAATATAATTATTTTATATATTTTGTCTGTTTTACTAAAAAAACGCACAAAAATTATTGCATTTTTCACCTATACTTTATTTAATAATAGTAGTATAATAATATCAGGTTGTATAACTGAATTATGTCCCGAAAGGAGCAATACCACATGGATTTGATAGCTGAAAGAAAAGAAAAAAAGATCTACAGAGACGGTGATGTCGTCATAAAGGAATTTTCGGAAAAATTTCCGAAATCCGATATACTTAACGAGGCTCTCAATCAGTCTCGTGTTGAGGAGACCGGTCTGCCGATCCCCGCACTTAAAGCTGTATCTGTTGTAAACGGTCAGTGGGCTATTACAATGGAATATGTCGAGGGTAAAACGCTTGAACAGATCATGCAGGAGGATCCGGATAATATTGAGAAATATATGAATGATTTTGTTGATCTCCAGTTGAAGGTTCAGAGCAAGAAGGCTCCTTTGCTCAATAAGCTTAAAGATAAAATGAACCGCAAGATATCATCTCTCGGCGGACAGGTGGATGCTACTATCCGCTATGAGCTTCATACAAGGCTTGACAGTATGCCGAAGCATAATAAGCTCTGTCACGGAGATTTCAACCCCTCAAATATCATTATTGACAATGAGGGCAATCCCCATATCCTTGACTGGTCACACGCTACCCAGGGAAATGCCTCTGCCGATGCGGCAAGAACATATCTTCTTTTTGCATTGAAGGACAAAAAGCTTGCTGACCTTTATATGGATATCTTCTGCAGGAAGAGTGACACTGCAAAGCAGTATGTACAGCAGTGGCTACCGATAGTGGCAGCTTCACAGCTCGTTAAACGTATCCCCGGCGAGGAGGAATTCCTCAAAAGCTGGGTAGACGTTGTTGATTATCAGTAATTTACCCAAGGAATCGTTTTGCTCATGCGGTTCCGGATGAATGACCTCCGAATTTTCAGCACAAGCGCCCCCGCTGTAAAAAGCAGGGGCGCTTGTGCCGTTTGTAATGCTGCGGGTCAGCTCAGGCAACACCGATGGGTGACCGCCTATCGGCTTGGCACCACATCTGCGGCACTATCTTTGTGCGGTGTTGTCCTTATTATTTCTCCCTCACAATGATCTCCGCAGACCTTCGTCAGCCGGACATTGACTATTGTGTTGATCTGCTCCTCCGCAGCGCTGGTCATTACCGGTGTGTAATTCGGTGTATATCCCTCATACATACCGTTTTCACCTCTGGTTTCGAGCAGAACCGGCTCTACCCGTCCTATCTGACTTTGCAGGAATTTCTGCCTTGAACGCTCTGCCGTCTGCGACATAAGTGCGGCGCGGCGCTTTTTTACATCCTCGGCAATATGGTCTGTCATGCGGTCGGCAGCCGTTCCCGGTCGGCGTGAATACGGGAAAACGTGTACCTTCGCAAAGCCGATGCTGTCCACGAATTCTACAGACCTGGCAAATTCCTCATCTGTCTCTCCGGCAAACCCGACCATGACGTCCGTGGTTATCGAGGCATTGTCAAATACACTGCGTATATCGCTGACGATCTGTCTGTACTGCCGGGAAGTATAATGCCTGTTCATGCGCCTGAGCGTTTCATCACATCCGCTTTGCAGGGATATATGGAACTGCGGACAGAAATTCGGGAATGAGGCGAAAGCCTCGAGCGTATGCATATCCATTGATTCAGGTTCGAGCGAGCCGAGCCTTATCCTGACGTCCGCTGCACGGCAGGCGGCGGAGATCCCGTCGGCAAAGCTTATGCCGATATCACTGCCGTAGCAGGAAAGATTTATCCCGACAACAACGACCTCCTTATAACCGTTTCCGGCAAAGAGCTTTATTTCCCTGTCAATATATTCCGTTGTGCATGAGCGTACTCTGCCGCGTGCATAGGGTATAATACAATAGGAGCAGAACCGGTTGCAGCCGTCCTCAATCTTGAGGAATGCCCTTGTCCGTCCGGAAAAACTGCTGACCTCCAGATTTTCATAATCGTCGCGCTTAGTATATGGTTCGATAAAGGTTATCCTGCGGCGCTGCGAGAAGTAATCCTCCACCACTCCGGCAAGATCACTGCGCCTTTTATTCCCGAGGAGAATATCAACTCCCTGCGGCATTTCCTGACCGTCGGCTATGGTCTGAGCCATGCATCCTGTCAGAAGTACAGCCGTATCGGGCTGCTCGCGTCGTATCCTGCGGATAAGCTTCATTGCCTTGCTTTCGCTTGCGGCAGTTACAGCGCATGAATTGATTATGGTAAGATCAGCTGCTTCTCCGTCAGCAGCCTGAGTAAATCCTCTCTGCAAAAGCTGCCCCAGCATAGCCTGGGATTCAAATTGATTTACCTTGCATCCGAGCGTATAGATTCTGATCTTCATTTTATTTTTTCCCTGCCTTTGCTTCACTATTTTGTAAAAAATGATCTCTTTACAAAGGTGTGAAATAGTATAAAAATTATTCGTATATGTTATGAAATATCATAATTCCTCCGAAAAAATCAATTTTGGACAAAATTGGTATTTTTCCAGTTGACCTGTACCTCAATTGCTGATACAATGAATATATCAAAACTATAGAAAATTGCTTTCCGATCAAGGAGGACGAAGTTATCATGTATGAAGCACAAGTTTTTTTCAAAGATCTGTCTCATGTCAAGGAGTTCGTAGCCACCGTAGCAAAGTATGAAAAGCTGCCGATCAATCTCATTTCCGATATTTACACGATCGACGCACATTCGCTTATCGGTATTATCAGTCTGGATATTTCCAATCCTCTTACACTTCATGTTCCGGTGGATAACATCCCGGAAAGCTTTTATGATGATATCAATAAATATCTTTGCTGAAACATTCCGCTCCGTACCCGAGGGTACGGAGTTTTTTTATGATATTCTTTCGGAAATGCTTTCCCATTCCTCGTACATTATCTCGAGCGAGCTTTCACAGGAGCTTATTTCCGTTGTGATGCTCAGCACACGTTCATAATCCGCCGCCGTATCGGGGTCGTTAAGCTCTTCATTAAGTGAGGAAAGCTTTTCCTCCATCTCAGCAATATCCTTTTCAAGGCGGGTAAGCCTTGCCTTATCGCGGCGGCGCTGAGCATCCATTTCTTTTTTCTTGTGGTATTCGGTTTGTTTTTCGCCCTGCTCCTGTTTAGCGGGAGCGGTTTTCTTTTTTCCGAAGGGGTCAGCTTTTTCGAGGAAATCCTCATAGCTGCCCTCATATTCCTTGATTCCCTCCGGGGTAAGATAAAGGATCCTGTCCGCAAGGGCATTGATAAGGTAGCGGTCATGTGAAACGATGATAAGGGTTCCCTGATAATCCGCGAGAGCGTCCTGCAGAGCCGCACAGGAATTGATATCCAGATGGTTCGTAGGCTCATCGAGCAGCAGAAGATTAGCCCCGGCGAGCATCAGCTCCGTGAGCAGAACTCTTGCGCGTTCGCCGCCGCTGAGAGTTGAAAGGGGCTTGAACACATCATCGTTTTTGAAAAGGAAGCGAGCGAGGGTATTTCTTATCTCAGTATTTGTCATAGCGGGGAAGCAGTCGCTTAGCTCCTCGAATACAGTCTTATCGCTGTCCATTCCGGTCTGTATCTGGTCATAGTAGCCGGGTCTGACGCCCTCGCCGAAGCGTATACGGCCTGTCTGGGGTTTATATTTTCCGAGGAGGGTTTTCAGCAGCGAGGTTTTTCCGCAGCCGTTAGGTCCCAGGATAAAAATTCTTTCGCCCCTGTGGATCTCCATATCCACCCCGGAGAAGAGCCTGTTCTCCCCGAAGGAAAGGGAAAGTCCCTGGACATTGAGTACATCATCGCCGCTGCGGTTTTTTATCCCGAGGTCAAAGCGGATGGACGAGGGAGCGTTTTCAGGTTTTTCAAGAGACTGTTCCAGTCTGTGTATAGCCTTCATTTTGCTTTCAGCGGTTTTGATATTCTTTTCCCTGTTCCAGCGCCGCTGCTGTTCGACAATACCCTCAAGGCGGTTAATTTCCTTCATGGTATTATCGTAAGCCCTTTGCATACTGAGCAGGTGTTCCTCCTTCTGGGGCAGGAACGCCGAATAATTACCGTTATAGCGGCACATTTTGCGGTTTTCTATTTCAAAGGTACGGTTCGTAGTTTTATCGAGGAAATATCTGTCATGTGAGATAACGACATAGGAGCTGTCCGTTCCGGTGAGATAATCCTCGAGCCATTGTATGCTTTCGGTATCGAGATGGTTAGTCGGCTCATCCAGAAGCAGAAGCTGTGCATCACACAGCAGTAGCTTAGCAAGCTGGAGCTTTGCTCTCTGACCGCCGCTGAGTGCGCTGACGGGCAGTCTTATCGAATCGTCATCGAAGCCCAGACCAAGCAAAGCGGATCTTGCCCGGCTTTTGCAGGTAAGACCGCCCCGGCGGGTAAATTCATCATGCAGAAAAGCCTGTCTGCTCACCATTTCATCAAGTCCGTTGCTGACCGAGCCTATCAGGGCATTAAGCCCCTCCAGTTCCTTTTCCATTTCTGTCAGCTCATCAAAAACTGTCATGACCTCATCATAGGCGCTTCTGTCCAGATTACGGCAGACGTGCTGTTCCATATATCCGACGGTTGTATTTTTATGTATAACTATCGTACCGCCGGCAGGAGAATATTCCCCTGTAAGCAGTTTGAAAAGTGTTGTCTTGCCGCAGCCGTTTACGCCGATCAGTCCGATCCTGTCTCCTTTTTGTATCTCAAAGCTCATTCCCTCGAACAGAAGCTGTTCCCCGAATTCCATCATAAGCTCCTGCACCGTCACAAGCGCCATAATATACCTCCTTATCCGTACCATATCGGGCTGTCGCCCCGGATTTCTTATCCGCAGCTGCCTGGTACGGTAAATATAATAGCATTTTTTGCGAAGGATTGCAATAATGTCACGAAAAACTGTCTCCCCCGCCGGCGTGCCGCCGGTGTCAATTCACGTAATCGTTCGCTCCGCTCACTCTGCACCCGAAAGGAAGCTTGTAACCCGCGATCGTAACTAAAGTCAC
>CADCGS010000058.1 GCA_902801055.1 uncultured Ruminococcus sp.
TGGCAAAATAATCTGTTGGGATGATTGAATATGATTAGGATTTATGATACAATTGAAAAAATATAAGGTGCTGCTCCGATAATTGTATTGCCTCAGGAACAGTCCGATAAACAGAGAAAAAGGTGCTGTATTATGAAAACAAAAAGTAAACGACACTGGAATCTTATGATATTGCTCATAATTCTTTCGATAGTGCTTACAGTTTCGATCTCGTTTGTGAGTATTAGTCTTTTTACCGCCCGTACCCGTGAAAACCGTACAAGGGTAGCCGAAGGCTCGTCAAAGATCGTGTCGGAGCTTGTGGACGGCGATAAGGTGGATCACTGGCTTAAAGACGGCATAGATGATGATTACATAAACACTTACCATATGATAGAAAGCATAATGCGGAATAGCTCCGACCTGGAATATCTGTATGTATACCAGTTAAAAGAGGACGGCTGTCATGTTGTTTTCGATCCCGATACCGAAACAAATAAAGGAAATGAATTAAATGATGTTTTTGATTTTGATGAGTCGTTTCTTAAATATAAATCGACCCTTCTTTCGGGAGGCAGGATAGAAACTGTCGAAAGCAACGATTCCTTTGGCTGGCTCCTGACACATTACGAGCCGATATTCGATTCCAGCGGAAAATGTGTCGCCTATGCCGGTGCCGATGTTTCTATGACAGAGGTAAATGATTATATCACCAGCTTCATAAATTATATCACTGTTTTTTCTGTGATAGTTCTGGTTATAATCGTATTCGTTGGTCTTACGGTCTCGACCGGATATCATAAGACAACTCTCCTTGAGGATATGCGTGAGCAGCAAAAACGCGACAAGAAGCTTCTTACCGAGATAATAGAATCCTTCGCAAAGGTAATCGACCTAAAGGATTCCTATACACAGGGTCATTCAATGCGTGTGGCGAAATATACTGCCATGCTTGCAAATGAGCTTGGCTGTTCTGAGGAGCAGACAGAGCTTTATTATAATATAGCCCTTATGCATGATATCGGAAAAGTCGGGATACCGGATGAGGTTCTGAATAAACCCGGAAAGCTGACAAATGAGGAATACGAGCTTATCAAATCCCATACATCAAGAGGATATGAGACACTGAAAAATATCAGTCTTTTGCCGGAGCTTGCTGTCGGTGCACGTTCCCACCATGAAAGACCCGACGGAAAGGGATATCCCGAGGGGTTAAAGGCTGATGAGATACCGAGAGTAGCCCAGATAATAGCTGTTGCGGACTGTTTTGATGCGATGTATTCCAACAGACCATACAGAAAACGCATGAATTTCGAGAAGGCAGTAAGCATAATAAAAGATGTTTCCGGTACTCAGCTTACTTCGGATGTAGTAGATGCTTTTCTGAGGCTTGTGGAAAAGGGAGAGTTCCGTGCTCCTGACGACCACGGTGGAGGAAGCATAGAGGATATTTCCAATATCCGTAATAAGACAGATGCTGATGAAAAAAAGTAAAGTACCTGAGGCAATACCTCCGACGTGCCGCCGGTGTCAGTTCGCGGTGCGTGCCCGCACCGCGAATTGCCCAGTGCGGGCACGCGCCGGAGGCACTCCGCGGCGCATCTGCGGCACTATCTCCCGGCGGTGTTGTCCTGAGCTGACGGAAGCTTACAGGACAAGCGAAAGGACAAGCATCTCTCTGATTTTTTCGTAAATACTGTCAAGATCTGATATCGGGAGGGGATTCATTCCTTTCCCGATCTCTATTGTAAATGCGGGACGGTGGAATTTCTGCTCGAACCAATCCTTGAATCCGCCGCCCTGTGCAAGTCCCTCAGCTTCGCCGAGCTTATATCCGCTTACCGCAGACATTGCCTGTGCCATCCGCAGAGCTTCCTTTTCGCGGTAATCGCCGAAACTCCAGTAGATCTCTTCACCCTGACTGTGCAGAGCTATCGCATGAGTAATATTACCGGCACGGCAGTATGATGCAATACACCGGCTTTCCGGTTCACTTTCGGGATAATCCCCTCCGTACCTCGTGGGCGCAGGAGCGGATATCCCGTTTTTTCTTTCCAGCTCATGCAGAGCGTCCCAGTCTGCATCAAAATTATGATTAATATCTATCCCGGCAGCATTAGCCTGCCACTTGGAGGTATCTCCGAGACAAGCCTGTGTGACAAGCGCGGAATAATCTCCCGCAGCCCCTGCTCCATGAAGCTGGATCTCGGTTCCGTCAGGATTAATACATGGCATGATTGCGACGCCGCGCAGGTTAAGGAATGTGCCGATCCTTATACCGCAGAGAACGGAACCTGTTCTGACAGAATTGCAGATATCGTCCGCAAAACGCAGCAGTACCGCACAGGTTAGCCATTCCATACCGTGGAACCCGCCGGCAAGGAGCACCTGTTTTTTTCTGTTTCCGATGCAAAGCAGATCTACAGGCCGTGCACAGCGGCTTTCACCGATAGTCTCTCTTGAAAGAAAGGCATTTTCCATTAGAAGACCGCCGATGTACGCTTCCCTGATCCTTCTGTCGCAGGGTGAAGACAAAAGATAATGATTCATATAGTTTTTCCTCCCTTCGATTTACGGTCAGAAGCTGATCCGTATATGTATATAGTATAGCTCAAAGCATAAGACGGATTCTGTCGTAAACACTTAGGGCACTATCTCCCGGCGGTATTGCCTTAAAAAGCTTGACCTGAACTTGCCGTTATGTTCCCCGCTACTTTTATTTAGACCGCGGCTTGCAAAGCTTCCTTACGTGTGCAGAGTGAGCGCCGGCGTGCCGCCGGTGTCAATTCGCGGTGCGTGCCCGCACTGGGCAATTCGCGGGGTTCGCTCCACTTCGTTCCGCTCTGCACTCGAACCGAACATTTATTACTCGCGGTCTATATTTAATTAGTAGGTGCGGCTTCGACAGTGATGTATTGCAAGTATATCCCATGCGTAACTATCATTTCAGGCACGCCGGCGCGGTCTTTACTTTATCGACAGGTGCGCCGGCGTTCTGTTCCACGTGGCTTTAACTCCGAGCGCGGGTAACAAAATTTTCTTACGAGTGCAGAGTGAGCGGAGCGAACGATTACGCGAATTGCCCAGTGCGGGCACGCACCGGCGTGAATAGCGCGTAAGCGCGCGGGTCCAGGGAGCTTGCTCCCTGGCGGATTCCAAAGGGCGCGGGTGTCCAGTGGACACCTCTCAGCCGCAGGCTGAGAAGCGCCGACCGAGCCGGCAGGCGAGACGAGCCTTTGGTGGGGTCTGGGGCAACGCCCCGGGAGGCGGTTTTTGTAGTTGACAATGAAATGATTTTTTCGTATCATTTATAACAGGAGATAATAGATCAAGAGGTGACTGAAATATGGCGGATGGTTCCGGCATTGGCATATTAAGAGATTATTTCAGCAGCGGCACACCGGCAGCGGCAGCTGTACTGGTGCTTTGCTTTCTGATAATATCAGGATTCACGGCTGAATTATATGCGGGCGCACTAAGTGAGGCGAATATGAGTGCCGTTAAAAAAAGCGCGAATTCCGGCTCGCGAAAAGCAATAAAAGCAGAAAAAATGCTCGAAAATGAACGCAAATACCTCGGCAGCGCCTATACCATCTCATTCTGCTGCGGCTGCGGAGTATGTGCGTCGCTTGCGTATTACCTTTTCCCGGCAGCAAGGGGGCTGCTCGTTATGCTGATCTCTGATAATACAGGGGCGTCAATAGCAGCTGCACTGCTGCTTTTTGCTGTCATATTCATAATTTATTCCGGTCTTTTTGTGCTTTTGCCTGAAAAAACAGGACGTAAGCTTGCCGATAAGCTCGTTATCGCGCTGTCAGGTGTTTTTTCGGCAATAAGGGTATGCTTTATGCCTTTTGTCCTGCCGTCAAACTTTATATCCGATATTATTTCTGGCTTGTTCGGAAAAAATACGGGAAAAGGCTCAAACCGGCTCACTGAGGATGAAATAATGCTGATGGTTGACGAAGGCGAGGAAAACGGCTTTATCGAGGGCAATACCAAGGATATGATCGAAAATGTCTTTGAATTTGACGATACTGCGGTAGGGGAAATAATGACCCACCGCCGCGATGTTGTGGCTGTGAAGGATGATGCGAAAATAACCGATGTTGTCGAAACTGCAATACGCAGCGGCAGATCGAGACTTCCGGTATATCATGATGATATAGACGATATCGTGGGTATGATCCATGTAAAGGATCTTCTGCGATTTGTCAGTACCAATGTCCCTACCAGAAGGATCGGCAGGGATATAATCAAGGACGTGGTATTTGTTCCTGAATCCAAGCGGTGCAGCGAAATGTTTGAATATATGACATCCCATAGGGTACAGATAGCCGTAGTTGTAGATGAATTCGGCGGAACTGGCGGCATAATCACAATGGAGGATCTGATAGAATCCATTGTCGGCAGCATACAGGATGAATTTGATAATGAGGACGAGGATATAAAGCGTATAGGCGAGAACCGCTTCACCGTAGACGGGGCAACACCCCTTGATGAAATATCCGGTCTTACCGGTACGGAGATACATGATACCGAAAACGACAGCATAGCCGGCTTCCTGCTTGACCGTATCGGACATATCCCGAAAAACAGCGAGCATCCTACTGTTACGGTCGGCAATCTTCGCTTTATCGTTCAGGAGGTCGAGAACCGCCGTATTTCAAAGGTTCTTATCGTGACGGAGAAGCCGCAGGAAAAAGACTGATGCTGCGGCTGTGTGGACTGTGGATCGGCAGCGCGGGCACTGCGCCGGCAGCGTAAAATTTTTAAAAAAACTTGCATTTTCAGAACGGGTATAGTATAATTAACAAAGCGTATTTGCTGATTTGTTCCGATATCAGTCGGAAATAAATGATAAAACATAATTTGGGAGGATTTCAAATGATTACAGCAGGCGATTTCAGAAATGGCGTAACCTTTGACATGGACGGTCAGGTTGTTACAATTATCGAGTTCCAGCACGTTAAACCCGGTAAGGGCGCAGCTTTCGTCCGTACAAAGATCAAGAACGTTATCACAGGCGCAGTGGTTGAAAAGACCTTCAACCCCAATGATAAGTATCCGACAGCCTTCATTGAGAGAAAGGATATGGAATATATCTACAATGACGGCGAGCTTTACTACTTCATGGACAGCGAGACCTATGAGCAGACACCGATAAATGCAAGTGTTCTTGGCGATAACTTCAAGTTCGTAAAGGAAAATATGGTATGTAAGATCATGTCCTATAAGGGCAGCGTTTTCGGCGTTGAGCCTCCGACATTCGTACAGCTTGAGGTAACTCAGACTGAGCCGGGCGTAAAGGGCGATACCGCTACTAACGTAACAAAGCCTGCAACACTTGAGACAGGCGCTGAGATCAAGGTTCCGATCTTCATTAACGAGGGCGATAAGATCCAGATCGACACAAGAACGGGAGAATATATGTCCAGAGCATAATTCCCGGGTTGAAGACATAAGCAAAGTCTTGCTGTTGTTCGGTGAGATTATCCTTTGCAGTTTACGGCGTATAAGCTTTAGCTTCGGGCTGGGCGGCGCTGTCATAGCTATGGATATACTTTGCGGTTATATATGAGAGGGGAAGGAATATGCAGCTTAGTGAAAAAGCAGCTTATGTAAAAGGAATGATCGACGGACTGGAGCTTGATCCTACCGATAAGCAGACAAAGGTATTCAAGCTTATTGCTGATCTTCTCGGCGATATGGCTCAGGAGATAAAGGATCTTGAGCAGTGCTATGATGATGTGTGTGATCAGCTTGACGGAGTGAGCGAGGATCTCGCCGGAGTTGAGGATATCATCTATGATGAAGATTACGACAACGGTTCTATAAGCTTTGGATCCGATGGATTAAATGATGAATATTCCTATGAAGTTACCTGTCCGACCTGCGGAAATATCGAATATCTGAGTGAGGATTCTCTGAATGAGGGCAGCATTACCTGCTCTGAATGCGGAGAGGTACTTGAATTCGATTACAGCGAGGATGAGCTTGATGCCTCGGATGATGATGCTGAGGACGATATAAAAGAATAACAGGACAGATAAACGCAGGATCCTGCCGGCTATAAAGCGGGATTCTGCGCTTTTGGTTAGGAGGAAGAGCTATGCTTCTTAGTCTGCTAAGATCAGGCAATGTAAATTTTATTGCCGTAATAATGTATATACTGTCATCTCTTCTGACGATCTTTCTGGTATTGCCGCTGCATGAATGTGCTCACGGCTTTGTGGCGCATAAGCTGGGCGATGATACCGCTAAGCATCAGGGGAGACTGACGCTGAACCCTATAGCACATATTGATTATCTGGGTGCGGCACTGCTGCTGCTCATTGGCTTCGGCTGGGCAAAGCCTGTACCGATAAACAGCAGGAATTTCAAAAATCCAAAGGTCGGTATGGCAATATCGGCGCTTGCAGGCCCTGTGTCAAACCTTCTTGCAGCAATAGCTGCCGGTCTGATACAAAACGGTCTTATCGTTCTGACGGTAAAGGGAATACTGCCTCAGGGGCCGGAGATAGCCGGGATAACGATCCTCGGTTATGTACTTTTGTTTTTCGAGTTTCTTATCATGATAAATATCGGACTTGCGGTATTCAATTTCCTGCCGATACCGCCGCTCGACGGATCGAAAATACTGATGGCGTTCCTTCCGAATAAGGCTATCAGATGGATATATGAACGCGAGCATTATATTTCTATGATATTGTTCGCTGTTGTAATGATGGGCGGTCTGAATGGAATACTGAATCGTGCCGATGCTGTTTTCTACAAATTCATTTCATGGCTGACATGGCTGCCGTATTCTGCTCTTGTCTGATGGGAGAATGACAGTGGAAAAGATATCATATAAGCTTGAAGCCTTTGAGGGGCCGCTTGATCTGCTTTTGCACCTGATCGAAAAAAATAAGCTCGATATATACGATATCATGATATCAGACCTCCTTGAACAGTATATGGAGCATATGGAGCTTATGAAGCAGCAGGATCTTGAGATCGCCGGAGAATTCCTTGATATGGCGTCAAGACTGATACACATAAAATCCGCTATGCTGCTGCCTAAATATGATGAAGCCGAGGAAATGAAGAAGGAGCTTTCCGGACAGCTTATCGAATATAAGAAATGCAAGCAGATGGCGAAGATACTTGCGCAGAAGGTGAGCTTCGACAGCTTTTGCCGGGAGCCTGAAAAAATAAAGGCGGATATGCGTTACCGCCGTAACCATGAGCCGCAGGTGCTTGTTTCTGCATACCTTGCCGCAGTCGGCAGGGGAAAGGCTAAGCTCCCTCCGCCGGAGGAGGCTTTTTCCGGTATCGTAAAGAGAAGGATAGTTTCGGTAAGCTCCAAAATAATCGGTGTTATGAAAAGCCTGTGGCATGGCAGAAAAATACGGTATAACAGTGTTTTTCTTGATGCCCGTGACAAAAGCGAGCTTGTGGCGACCTTCCTTGCGGTGCTGGAGCTTATCAAAGGAAAGCGTGTGCGTGCCGACGGCGAAGGGGAAGATATGTCGCTGATACTCGTCAGCGGAGGAAAACGCAGAAGGGAGGATAGTGTCGATGCAGGAGAGGAATAATAAGGCTGCGGCTGAGGCAATAATATTTGCCTGCGGCAGTCCGGTTGAGACTGACAGGATCGCACAGGCACTGGAGATCTCCGAAAGCGATGCATATGAGCTTTGCACTGAGCTTATGAATGAATACCAGCAGAGAGCCGGCGGGATAAGACTTGTTAGGCTTGACAAAAGCTGGCAGCTATGCACTGTCGAGGAGTATGCCGACTGCATACGTACTGTAATGGATCTTCGCAGAAATACTCCGCTTTCACAGGCGGCGAGCGAGGTGCTTGCTGTAGTAGCATATAACCAGCCCGTTACAAAGGCATTTATAGAGCAGGTCAGGGGCGTTGACTGTTCGGGCGTAGTCGCAAGCCTTATCAATCGTGAGCTTATAGAGGAAAAGGGCAGACTGGAGCTTCCCGGCAGACCTCTCGTTTACGGAACAACAGAGCATTTTCTCAGGTGCTTCAATATATCGTCTCTTGATGAGCTGCCCGCGCTCCCGCAGGACAGCAGTGAACAGGAGCAGGAGGATGCTGACGGCGGTGATAGGTCATGACAGCGCTGTATATAATACTCGGTATACTGGCGTTTATTCTTATTCTTCTTATGCTGCCGTTCAGGGTGAAGGTGGAATATGAGGATGAGGTGCATATCAGGATAGGATATGCGTTTCTGAATTTTACAGTATTGCCCCAGAAACCGAAAAAGCCCCGAAAACCGAAAAAGCCCCGCAAAAAGAAAAAACCGGATGAAAATAAAAAGCCGGAAACAAAACCGGAAAAAAAGAAGAAGAATCCCATCCTTGAATATAAGGACAAGCATGGACTTGAAGGACTATTAGATCTTATCAGGGAGATAGTGCATATAGTTGCTGATCTTCTCAAGGGGCTTGCAAAGCATCTGAAGATCAGTGATCTTGTTATTAATGCTGTGATCGCCGGAGAGGACAGCGCTGATACTGCGATGAAATACGGTTATGCCTGTTCGGTGATCTATCCGGCTGTGTCTTTACTTGAAAATAAGGCAGTTCTGAAAAAACACAAGGAGGATATCAGCGCCGGCTTCCTTGCTGAAAAAACAGTCATTGAATTCAGATTTACTGCTAAGATAAGGGTTCTCTTTATTCTTGCGGCAGTGATCCCATCTTTATTTAAGTTTTTAAAAACTATTGCAAAAATGAAATAACTGTTATATAATATTGATATGTTTTGAAAAGGCGGTGTTTATATGAGCGAGCATCCTATTCAGGGACTTATGGATACTACACTCGAAAAGATTAAACAGATGGTGGATGTGAATACAATTATCGGCAACCCCATTGTTACCCCCGATGGAACAACAATAATACCCGTTTCTAAAATAGTATACGGCTTTGCATCAGGCGGTTCGGAGTTTGCAAATAAACAGCAGCCGAGTGCCAACCTTTTCGGCGGCGGAGGCGGAGCAGGCGTTACCATCAACCCTGTTGCCTTTATAGCTATCACCCACGGTGATGTTAAGCTTCTTAATATCTCCAATGGATCCAACGAAAAGGCTATTGCTCTTGTGCCGGAGATGTTTGATAAGATCGTCTCCCTTATCAAGAAGGATAAGTCGAACGATGACAAAAAGGAGGATGCCGAAGAAGGCATCACTGACCCCGAGGTCTGAAAAACGGAATTTCTTTCCCCTGCCCCCGCATAGAATTACTGTGAAGATTCATTATAGGGGTGGGGGATTTGTCTATAAAAAAGATAATCGTTGTTTTGTTTGGCGCAGCGGTCATTCTTTCCGGGTGCAGCAGTATTCCCGAGGGAGAGAGAGTACAGGCAAGGAATG
>CADCGS010000059.1 GCA_902801055.1 uncultured Ruminococcus sp.
GAGCTATTTTGTTTGCAATTTTTTATCCGATATTCTCGTTGAGAAGTCGGGATAATGAACGCTTTGAAATTGCTTGATCATTGAGCAGACACTAAATAACGATCGCGGGTAATAAAGTTTTCTTACGAGTGCAGAGTGAGCGGAGCGAACGATTACGCGAATTGCCCAGTGCGGGCACGCACCGCGAATTGACACCGGCGGCACGTCGGCGGCACTATCTTTATGCGGTATCGCCTTGAATTATTATCAAACTATCTTGATAATTTTGATATACAATGATATAATATTATATAAAAAAAGCAATTATTTCCGACGTATAATGTATATAATCACGATATTATTATTTGCGGCGGTTATGAGCTGAATGTGCAAGGAGATATGATATGGATCATAATAATAATAAAATGTATTCCGACGAAAAAACCATTTCATATTTTAATTATATCAACAGATATCCACAGAATTTTTCAGGGCTGTCTGCGTCACTTATAATCATTGACAGAGATCGGATAATAAAGACTATATCGCTTGAAGGCGATAATGTTAATATCGGAAAGTCCGGAGATATAAAAATTGCCTCTGCAATTATTACTCATATTCACGGGCGATTTATTAAAAAGGACGGAGATTATTATTATATCGACGAGGGAAGTACGAACGGTTCTGAACTGAACGGAAAACAGATACGAAAATCTGTCGGGGTAAGGTCTGCTCCTGTCTGTCTTGGCGACGGCGATATTATAAGAGTAATGGTTCCTGATGAGCCTTCAAATATCGAAAATGTTCTGATAATTTTTTCCAGGCAGCCTGTCGCCGACAACTGGAAATATATTGATCTCGTTAAACAACCCCCTTACTTTGACATAGGCAGAAGCGTTCAGGGCACCGGTCTCAGAATAGACAGCGTTCAGGCTTCAAGACTGCACGCAAGAATAATAAGAACTCCTCAGGGGTACTGTATTTCCGATGAAAACAGTCTTAACGGCGTTACTGTAAACGGCAGCCGTATCGTTTCTTTTTATCTTCTTAATGATTTTGATGTTATCTGCATAGCAAGCATGAAGATCATTTTTCTCAGGAACAGCCTTATCTTCAATTCCGCATCAAGTGGGGTCAGGCTTGAGGTCAGGGATATCAGCAAGGTCGTCCGGGGGCTTAAAAAGCCTATTCTGAATCATATCAGCCTTACTATTAATCCCGGCGAATTAGTCGCAGTTATAGGCGGCTCCGGTGCGGGTAAAACCACCTTTATCAATTGTCTTAACGGCTATGAACCCGCTACAAGCGGAAATGTGCTTATTGACGGAACTGACCTGATACAGAATTATAAAAACCTGAAATCGAAAATAGGAAATGTCCCTCAGAGTGATGAGCTGTATGATTATTTGACAATATATGATTTCCTTTCTTTTACAGCAAAGCTGAGACTTCCCTCGGATATCAGCAAAAATGAACGCCATGAGCGCGTCAATACCGTTCTTGATATCATGGGATTAAAGGAACACCAAAAAAAGCTGATAAAAAAGCTTAGCGGCGGTCAGAAAAAACGTGTCAGCATTGCTATGGAGCTTGTATCCGATCCGGATATTTTTTTCCTCGACGAGCCAACCTCCGGACTTGATCCCGAAACTGAAACACAGCTTATGAAGCAGCTGAAAAGGCTGTCGTCAGATTATAATAAAACCATTGTCGTTATCACTCATACTCTGCAGAATATTCATCTGTTCGACAGAATTATTTTCCTTGCATCCGGCGGCAGACTCTGCTTTTATGGTTCGCCTGTAAATGCACTCAGGTTTTTTGAAATACAATCAATATCTGACGCTTATGAAAAAGTAGAGAAAAATGCGGATTACTTTATTGATAAATACAGAAATTATTACAGAGGTGAATAACCTTGATAAAAGAAAAACGTGTTTCGGGAATACAGCAATTCGGTATACTTTTTATCAGACAATTATATATGCTGAAATCTAATATACGAAAGCTGCTTATGATCCTCATGCTGCCGGTCGCCACTGCGGTTATTGTCGGCGTTGTATCCGGTGATGAGGTCTTTGTAACATACGAGGATACAAAATCAACATTGTTTGCCTATGTATGCGTTGCTATCTGGATAGGTCTTTTTAATTCCATACAGGAGATATGCAGGGAAAGATCAATCCTTAAAAGAGAGTATATGTCAAACCTCAGCCTTATGGCGTACATATCCTCAAAATTCACTGTACAGGCATTTATCTGCCTGTTTCAGTCTCTGATACTTATGCTTGTAAGCTCATTCTTTGTCGAATTCCCGAAGGAGGGAATAATTACATACAGCTTTGAGGCTGAAACTTTTATTACCATATTTTTAATAATGATCGCCTCCGACGCTCTGGGGCTGTTTATTTCCTCAATTGTCAGATCAGGCGATATCGCAAATATTATAGCGCCTATAGTACTGATAATACAGCTTGTAATGTCCGGGGTATTGTTTGAGCTTAACGGTGCGGCAGAAGCCCTTTCAAATATTACGTTCAGCAAATGGGGCATGGAGGGACTGGGCGCTATAGCAGGAATGAATGATCTGGAGTATTATCAGATCGTCCATGCAAAGGATGAAATTACGCGAAAAACTCTGACAGATGTTATTGAAAGAAAGGTAAATGACGGATTTGCGTCCACGTCTGAAAACCTGATAAAAATATGGCTTGTTCTTCTCGGGTTCAGTATAGCTCTTATACTGTTATCGTCTCTTATACTGAGACTTGTTTCAAAGGACAGCCGATAAACAGAAAGGAATGAGATGAATCATGATACAAAAATTATCTGCGTCTGTTTTTTCTGCGACAGGTAATTACAGAGAGATAAATCAGGATAATTATTATCTCAACGGATCTGTCCTTACGGATGTAAATAAACCGAGAATACATAAACATACGTCTGTCAGTGATGGGTTGTTTGCTGTATGCGACGGAATGGGCGGAGAAAATGACGGAGAAATAGCCTCCCGCCTTGTGGTCGATTCGCTCGGGGAATATGATCCCGAAGATAATATTCGTGAAATAATAAGCAAAGCAAATAATAAGATATGTCAGCATATTATCGAAACAAAAAACAATTCCGGTTCTACTCTGGTAATGGCTGCTATTGAAAACTTCAAAGCTGATATTTACAATATAGGCGACAGCAGATGCTATCTGATCCGCGGAAATAATATCACTCAGCTGTCAAAGGATCATACTATGACAAATGATCTTGTACAAGCCGGCAAGCTTACCGAGGAGGAAGCCAAATCTGACAAAAGACGTCATCAGCTTACTCAGCACCTGGGGATCTTTCCGGAAGAAATGTCTATTTCCGTATATCATAAAACAGTAGAATTGGTTGAGAATGATATACTGCTTATGTGTACTGACGGACTTAGTGACGTATTGACCAATGAAGAGATCCTTGAAATTGTCAAGGATAATGATAATACAAATACATTGGCTCTTGAATTGGCAGAAGATGCTTTAAATAACGGAAGTAAGGATAATGTTACTGCTATGGTCGTCAAGGTCAGACGGGATCAGAAAGAAGAGCTTATAAGGATGCTTTATATTTTAATATGCGTCTGCTCAGGTCTGATCGGAGGAATAACGGCTCTTATTACTTTATTTCTACTATAAAATCGAAAGGTCTGTTTTTATATGACAAATATGTCACCCTTTGAGGATTGGAAAATTCAGGAAAAAATCGGCGATGGAACAAACGGTGTCGTTTACAGAGCAGTAAAAACCGACATCAATGATATGAATAACAAATTTGAATGTGCTATTAAGCATATACCTATCCCGCCTGATAATTATGATAAAATGAAAATAATTGCAGACGGTTATGCCTCCAGAGAAGAAACTGTAACCACCTTTATAGAGCATCTCAAGGACAGCTTTTTAAAAGAGATCCAGGTATGCTATGATCTCAAAGGATATACCAATATCGTCTCCTATGAGGATCATAGGATCATAAGCAGGAATAATAATGACGGATATGATATTTACATAAGAATGGAGCTTCTCAGAAGCATAGATAAAACTCAGAAAAAATGGGATGACAGAAGTGTTATAGAGCTTGGAATGGATATATGCTCCGCGCTCGAGGTATTGGAGAAAAAGAGAATACTTCACCGTGATATAAAGCCCAGCAATATATTTATCACTAAGGACGGAAATTATAAGCTCGGAGATTTCGGTGAGGCGAAAATTCTTTCGGGTATGAATAATTCCATGACGATCAGAGGATCGTATCCGTATATGTCGCCTGAGATATTCTACGGAATGTCAGACGCAGATATCAGAGCAGATATATATTCTCTTGGAATGGTTATGTACAGACTGCTGAATAATAACCGCGGGCCGTTTGTAGATCCTGATTCCGATTTTGTAAAGGTCGATTCAACAGGCCGTTCCCCCGACCAGCGCAGATGGGCAGGAGAACCTCTTAATCCTCCATGCAATTGTAAACTCCATAATCTGTCATTATCAATACTCCGAGCCTGCAATGCAAATCCGAATAATCGCTGGCAAACACCGGCTGAATTCAAGCGCAGTCTCGAAATGATAAAAAGAAAGTCGATCACTAATGATTCTGACGATAAAACCGTCCCCGTACAACACTATGTAAATAATACCGTCAGCTACAACAATAATGCTGATCACAATAATAATAATTACAATAACAATAATAATTATAATTACAATAATTACAATAACAATAATAATTTTAATAGTAACAATAACTTTAGTACCAGTGATCCATACGGACAGTACCCTGTGCAGCCTCCGCTGGCAGGAGTAGCAGAATACAATCAGCAGGATGTACGCAAATCTTATGAAAAAGAGGGAAAAACAACAAATAAATTGTTGGTGCCGCTTATTATCACCAGTCTTGTTCTGGTTCTTGTGGTCGGATTATTCATAGGCAAGATAGTATTTATAGATGGTAAAAATGCCGTTGAGACCAGTGAAAAATCCGTTTCAGAAAATACAAACCCGGAAGAGGTTTCAGACTCTTCTCCGGCTTCACAAAACCAGGCTGCCGATAATGAGTACTCTGTTCAGTCATCATCACCAAGCTCCGCTACGGAGTCTTCAGTGCCTGAACCGAGCATTGCTGAAAGCTCTGTAAAACCCGCAGAAAGCTCTGTCGATCAGAAGTCCTCAAAAACTGAATCGAGTGCTCCGGAGGTTAAAAAAATACGTGTAACTTCTTATAGCAATATTTTATTTACCAAAGCAAAAACAGAGCTTGAAAACAAAAATATAGTAGTTGATGAGCCGACATATGTCTATGACAGAACTATTGAGGCGGGAAACATAATAAACCAGTCAGTTAAAGCAGGTAATACTATCAAAGAGGGAGACACTATGCATTTTACAGTATCAAAGGGACCGGAGTTTTCATCTGTTCCTTCAAACTGTTATCAGACTCTCCTCGTAAGCTCCACAGGTTCATCGGCTATAATGACGCTTTATGAAAAGAACGATGGGATCTGGTACAAATGCTTTTCATGCAAAGCAACGGTAGGAAAATCCGGTGTCGGAAGCAATTACGGCGAAGGAAAAAGCGTTACTCCCCTTGGAACCTTCCCGATCGGTGTTGTTATTTCTGCTGAAATGTATACTAACACCATGCCGTTTCAGCAGGCGTCTGATTCGACAGTGATCGTCGAGGATGAGTATTCCCCATATTACAATCAGATCAAGGATCTGTCAGAATTGCCGAAGGGAACCGATGTGGATCCTATCGGCAAGAGACTAACCGACGGAACAAATAACGCAAGTATTTTTATCGAGCATAACGGCAACGGATATTCCCAGAGCGGTGTTGTGAGCGGTGCAGGCTCATCTATTACAATTTGCGGTATGTACAGCGACATTGCTCCGACAGGGGGATGTATAGATATCTCTTCAAGCGATATGCTGACCCTGCTCGGATATCTTAATAATTCAGAATATCCACATATAATAACTGAATAATACGGGAGTCATAGTATGAAAAAAAATGTAATTTTATTAAAAGTACTGATCGCTGTCGGGATCGGAATAATGAGCTATGTCATTGTTTTAACATCCGGTCTGATAATAAAGAATTCCGCTCCTGCGGTCGAAAACCCGGAAAAATCCGAAATTGCAAGCACAGCTTCCGATTCATCAGAAAAAAAGGCTGTCATAATAAACCATCCCTCCGAAAATTCAGGAAAAAAAGAGGAATCGGTTACTGAGAGATCCTCTGAAAAAAAAGAAGAAAGCGAAATTTCTGTATCAGATGAAAAATCAGAGGATCAGGATGATCCCGAAAACAGCCCGGAGCCTGAAAACAATGAAAGCTCAGAGCCGGAGATAACAGAGGAATCATCCGCTGAGGATTCAGAAGATATATCCTCCTCTGGATCAGAGCAGGAAATCAGCGATAATGAAAGCGATGCATCGGAATCAGAAGATTCACAACAGGGATCTGCTCCTTCATCAGAGGATGAGACGGAATTGATATCATTGCTGAGCACTGCTGAAATGACAAAGGATGATCTCAATGCAAAAAATTGCAGACAGCTTGTTACGGTCAATTCTTCCGGAAGTACTGCTTCGATAAGCTTTTACTATCTTGATGAAAATAACGTGTGGAATAAACAGCAGGAGCTGTCAACAGAAGGCTATATCGGAAGAGAAGGCGTAACAAAAACTCCCCGGGAAGGTTTTTCCGGAACGCCATTCGGTCTGCATCCGGTCGGCAAGGCTTTTTATATTGACAATGTACCGGAAACATCACTTGACAGCTTTCAGATAACCGACGATACATATTGGGTAGATGACCCGGAATCCCAATATTACAACCAGCTTGTAACCGGAACTGAAAACAAGGACTGGAACAGCGCTGAACATATGATCGACTCATATCAGTGCTATCATTACGGTTTTGTTATTGAATACAATACCGTTAATATCGTCCCCTATAACGGCTCTGCATTTTTCTTTCATGTAACCAATTCAACTCCTACTGCCGGATGTGTTGCAACATCCGAAAAAATGGTGCTGGACTATCTCAGAAAACTTGACGCATCACTTAATCCTTATATTCTTATCATCTGAGGAGAAAATCGGAATTATATAGATCATGATCTCCCCTGCTCCCTTGATCAAACAGAGTTCTTGTATTGCACAGTCAGATTATTATGAATAAGTCGAAAGCAAGACAGTTTTCACTAAATTTCAATAAAGGCAACACCGCCGGGAGAATGCCTTACGGCTTAGCACCACATCTGCTGCTCCCGAAGGAAGTCCCCTTGGGGTACTCTTTTCCCTTTATTCTGCACAAAACTCGCTTGATGACCGACAGGTTATCAAGCGAGTTTTGCTGAGTCTGACGAAAAAATCGGCGGCGCATCTCCGGCACTATCTTTGTGCGGTATTGTCTTAATGAAAAATGAAAAAAATAAAAAGAATTGCATAGAAAACAATTGCATAATACTATTAAAAATGATACAATTAATATGTATATTTTGTTTAAAATTATAGGATGTTCCTGTCGGAAGATGTACTGCATCAATGGCTTAAAGGAATGTCTGAGATACTTTGATAAAGGATTGCTGATGACAATAATATGCAGATAAAGATATATACAGCAGATGTCAGGGAGCTTGATGATCCGGAGCTGTTCCGCTGTATCTACAGCGGAGTTTCATCCGACAGGAAATCAAAAACCGACAGGATGGTATTCAATAAGGACAAAAAACTGTCTCTCGGCGCGGGTGCGCTGCTGGAGTGTGTTCTTGCGTCTCATGGAGTGACCGACCTGACATTTACGACAGAACATAATAAAAAGCCAAGACTTGTAAATGAGTATGGAATTAAATTCAATATTTCCCATTCGGGAACAAAGGTGATCTGCGCTGTTTCGGATAATGATATCGGCTGTGATGTTGAGCAGATAACAGATATAAATAAGGAAATAGCAAAAAGATTTTTCTTTGCAGAGGAATACGAAGCCCTGATGAAATGCGCTGACAGAGCGGAAAGAAACGATCTTTTTTTTCGCTATTGGACACTCAAGGAAAGCTTTATGAAGGCTGTCGGGCTTGGCTTCATGCTTGCGCTGGATGACTTCTGTATTCTTCTTGACAAGGATAATATCTCTGTCAGACAGACAGCGGACAGCAGAAAATACTTTTTCCGCGAATTTTTCCTGAACGATGGATACAGATATGCTGTATGCAGTGCAGACAAAACGGACATTCCGGAAAACCTGACGATCTGCAGCTTCAAGTCATTATTTCATATAGATAATGGGTTCTGTTCATGATAAACAAAAGAGGTGTTGTGAAATGATAAAAACAGTATTTTCAAAGGACGAAGTGAATACCGGCAGACAAAGGGAATTTGACTATCTTAAAGGCTTCATGATGATACTTATATTCATCATACACGCTTTTCAGGGAACATTATCCCCGAAGGATGATGTGATGAGGAGCGTCTATATTTTCAATTCCATGTCGGGAGCTGCCGTATTTATTTTTGTAATGGGCTTCGGCACTGCATACTCCCGAAGGGCATCACCCGGGGAGTTTACCAAAAGCGGTATAAGGTTTGTTGTTTATCAGTACCTGAATAACTTTGCGTACCTCGCCGCTTATTTATTGCCGCTCCCGTTCATTATCGGTTCGCTGTCCCAGGAATCCCTTGATACGGTAAATCTCGGTACAGAAATATACGTACAATACACCAATATCTTTTTTATTTCCGGTATTTTCTATCTTATTTTTGCGCTTCTCAGCAAGCTGAAAGCAAATACCCTTGTGTATGTTATCATAGGAACGGCTGCGGCTGCTGCGGCGCCGTTCATTTACGGCAAAGCACCCGATATTCCCGTGCTGGGATATATCATCCGTCTTATGATCGGTGAAGCAAGCTTCGTTTCCTTTACGCCGCTGTATTTCCTTTCTTATGCAATGTATGGTGCGGCATTCGGAAGGATATTCCGCAAGGTCAGGGATAAAAAGAAGTTTTACCTTTATCTTATGCCCGTATGCGCCGTAATAGCCGCGGTATGGTGGGTGCTGTTCTTCATTCAGAACGGAACAAACCTGACGGAGCTTTACAATATTGTCTATGTTACATATACTCATCCTGATGCATGGCACGTTGCTGCAAACATGGCACATATTTTCCTGATGTCAGGACTGATATTCTTTATAGTCGATGCGGCGGGAAACAAGGAACCCCGTAATATAGCTGCAAAACAGCTTCTTTATTACAATAAGCATATATCAAAATACTACGCTATCCA
>CADCGS010000060.1 GCA_902801055.1 uncultured Ruminococcus sp.
TCGGGCTTGGTCTCAGGCTCAGCTTCGGACTTTGTTTCTGTTTCGGGCTCGGGCTTGGTCTCAGGCTCAGCTTCGGGCTTTGTTTCTGTTTCGGGTTCGGGTTCGGGCTTGGTCTCAGGCTCAGCTTCGGACTTTGTTTCTGTTTCGGTCTCGGGCTTGGTCTCAGGCTCGATCTCGGGCTTTGTTTCTGTTTCGGGCTCGGGCTTAGTCTCAGGCTCAGCTTCGGGCTTTGTTTCTGTTTCGGGTTCGGACTTGGTCTCAGGCTCGATCTCGGGCTTTGTTTCTGTTTCGGGTTCGGACTTGGTCTCAGGCTCAGCTTCGGACTTTGTTTCTGTTTCGGGCTCGGGCTTGGTCTGTTCCATGACCTCTGTATTATCCTGCGGCTTTGTTTCAGCCTTCAACTCAGGCTTATCCTCTGTTTCAGCTGTGAGCTCCTCTGCCTTGGTCTCAGCCTTTACGGGCTTGCTTTCTTCGGCTTCGGTCTTGCCGCGTCTGCTTGCTTCTTTATTTACAGGCACAGCAGATTTTGTGATACGCACAAGCGGCTTATCATCATCCTGCCTGGTCTGTATCTCCTGCGGAGGTCTGACAGTGACCGTTATAGCGGAATCATTCTCAGCAGACGATCTCTTTTCCTCCTGACGGATGATATCATCGACCTCCGTGATCGTGTCCTCCTCCGGTTTTGAAGGAGCCTGCGCCGGCTGTATCTTGCCGAAATATTTCTCGAATTTCGACTGACGCTTTTCATCATCATTTATCGGAACGATAGTAGCGGCGCTCTCGGTAATAGCTGCGGAGCGATTCTTTCCGAAACGCTTTTCATATTCTGAAAGCTCAGCGCCGGAATTTTCGTCATTGTCTGCTTCATCCGCGGCGGTCGGCTTTTCAAATACATTTTCGCCGATCTGCTCTATTTCGGTCTTTGCCTTGGGTGCGCTTTCGGCAAATACTATCTCGCCGCTGTCCTCGTCTTCATCACTCACAGCAGCCCTTTCCGCCTTTTCAGCCTCGGCAGTAATAGTCGAAAGCTTGGCGATCTCGTAGGTAACGGATAGTGCCGGCTGCTGTACAGCCTCAGCCTTGCCTACGGGCGTATAGGGATTGCCGGGGATAGAAAGCTCGGTCGTGGAATCAAGACGAGGAATAACACGGGTCTCCTCGCGCTTTTTCTTTTCCTCGGCAAGCTTATCATTCTTGAAGATAACATTTTCATCTGCTTTTTCAAACAGTGAATGATCGTAGGGCTTTTTCTCCTGTACGGGTTTTTCCTGTTTTTTCTCATCATCAACAGGTATAGCTGTATTCGGGGTCTTGATAATGATCTTATCGCCGTTTTTGGTTTTCTTTACCTCATCGGCATCGTCGTCAAATTCCTCCTCCAGTTCTTCCCTGGAATGGCGGTAGCGCGAAGCAACGATTATCATTATAGCGAAGGTGATTATCGCGATAAGTACAAATGCTAAGATGAGTATATAACGGATATCAAGATCATTTACCTTTGCGGTGGAAATATCCGACACCTCTTCGGGTCTATTTGTGCTTTCAAAGGTCACGGAATTCATTACCTTTTCGACAAGCCTGAGCTGATCCTCAGAAAGCTGTCCGTTATATGACTGGAAGGTAATAATAACATTCGTTCCGTCTACAATAGTATATTCCTGCTTTCCGTAGACATGGTTATCGGTTCCGGTAGTTACAATATCCGTATCGAGCGTCAAAAAAAGAACATTATTAAATGTGTTGATGGAATTGCCCTTAGCGTAATCGTTTTTCATCAGTTCCTCGATCACGTTGCGAAGCTCCTTTTCGGCAAGAGAAGAAAGATCTCCTATAGCCTTGGTTCTGTCAGTCTTCATCACGGAAACGATAATATCAAAGCTGAAATCCTTAGCATAAGCCCTTATCGCGATATTATTCTTACTGAACGTTTCCTCGACGTCCTTCTTTTTCATCTTCAATGCTTCAAGCGCAGGATCATCCGGTGAAATATCAGCTGTGAGTATGTACATATCATCCGGCAGGCTGATATGCATTCCCACATCGGGGATCTCACATTCGGTAAAGGTCATCTTTTCCGGGGCTGTGACCTCCTTGGCAGAGGATTCCTTTTTACTTTCCTGTTTGCTTTCCTGTTTATTTTCCTGTTTTTTTGAATTTTCCGCCTGCTGTACCTGCGAGGTTTGCGTACTGCTTTCCTCATCCGGAAGCGCAAAGGCAGCAGTTGAAACGGTCATAGCTATTACTGCGGCCGCAAGAAATGCGCCGAATTTTTTCATACCTAAGATCTCCTCCCGTACTGAATCAATATCACAGGGCAGGATAACGCGGCATATTCCGCCTATCCGCCCGGGGGTTTCAAAACAATTATTTCCGTTTGCACGGCATATATATTTAATTATACTTTAATTTGACTGAAATTACAAGTATATTAATAAAATACTTCCGGGAATTACTGCCCGGCGTGCCGCCGGTGTCAGCTCACGTAATCGTTCGCTCCGCTCACTCTGCACTCGCAAGGAAGTTTTTTTAGCCGCGCTCGGAATTAAAGTATCGGGGAACAGAACGCCGCCGCACCTGTCAATAAGTAACGACCGCGACCGGCGTGCCGCCGGTGTCAATTCACGTAATCGTTCGCTCCGCTCACTCTGCACTCGTAAGGCAGCTTCATAAGCCGCGATCGGAACAAAAGCCACGGGGAACAGAACGCCGGTGTGCCTGAAATGATAGTTACGCATGGGATATATTTACAGTACATCACTGTCAAAGCTGCACCTGTCAATAGGTAACGACCGCGAGTTACGAATGTTCGGTTCGAGTGCAGAGCGGAGCGAAGCGCAGCGACCCCCGCGAATTGACAGCGCAGGCACTGCGCCGCGAATTGACAGCGGAGGCACTCCGCCCGCACCTGTCAATAAAGTAAAGACCGCGCCGGGCGGGCACGCACAATAAAATTAATCACAGAGATTTGACAAATTGTAGGTTTACAATTGATATGTTACAGATAGAAAAAAGAATAGCAAATAGGAAGATCCTGTGTTACAGTTAATTTGCCACAACCAACACAACAAAGGAGAGTCCTATTTGCTATGAATACTGTAACACAAAAGATGAAGTTTCGTCAATCCCTAATTAAATATTCTGAGAAACATGGAGTGACAAAAGCGGCAATAAAGTACAATGTTAACCGACAATATATCTATCGTTGGAAGAAACGATATGACGGAACACTCCAATCGCTTTCTGATCGGTCACACAGACCAGATCATCACCCCAATGAACATACAGAGGATGAAATAAAGCTGATAAAGGATATGAGAAGAAGAAATCCTCACGCCGGACTGGTGGTGTTCTGGGTTAAGCTGCGATTAAGAGGATATAAACGAAGCATAACAGGACTTTACCGTATGCTTCGGAAGCTCGGAGAACCTCGTCGTACACTTCCCAATCCCAAATACATTCCTAAACCTTATGAGAAGATGCTCTATCCTGGTCAGCGTGTTCAAGTCGATGTAAAAGTTGTACCTACCGCCTGTATCGTAGGCGATGCCAAAGGAGAACGCTTCTATCAGTACACAGCCATTGATGAATACTCCCGGTTTAGATATATTGAGGCTTTTAAGGAGCAAAATACCTATTCTTCAAAAGTTTTTCTTGAGCATATGCTCAAGGCATTTCCTTTTAATGTGGAGTGTGTACAAACCGACAACGGCTTTGAATTTACCAAGAAGTTTGGCGGCAGCAAAAAACCAAAAGATATGACGCTCTTTGAGGTATACCTCAAAGAGAAAGGAATAAGACATAAGCTCATCAGACCTTACACTCCAAGGCACAATGGCAAAGTAGAACGATCACACAGAAAAGACAACGAATACTTCTACGCAACACATTCATTCTACTCGTTTGAAGATTTTGAAAAGCAATTAGCTGTTCACAGCAGAAAATACAATAACTTTCCTATGCGCCCTCTTAAGTGGAAATCCCCTCGTGAGGTTATCAATCACTTTTTAAAAACAGGCGAAATTGATGCTATTTAAAAAATGTGTAACACATCATTGACAAACCAACAAATTAATCACAGAGATTTGACAAATATACTTGACATCTGTAATAAAAAAGATTATACTATTAGTATATCATAGAAAAGGGTGAAATAATGAAAAGGGCGGTAAAGGCGCTGAAAATAATTGTTGCAATTTTTTTAGTGCTTTCTGCGGTGACCGGAGCCTTATTATTTCTCAGTTCCTCTGGGATAAAGGCAATAAATGAAGCTACCGGCGGTTACGGACCGTATGATCTTCGCCTGAGCTATACACCCGATGCCTTCATGAGCGTTCTGTCCCGTATTGACGGCGACAGGGTTTCACTGTACAAAGGATTCTATATTCTGGATTTTTGCTTCGGATTCTGTACGGCTGTTTTCATGGCAGGGCTTCCGCTTATGATATATCTGAACGACAACAAACATTATCTGCTTTTCCGCGCATCGGTTTTTTCCGCAATAATGTATCTTGTATTCAATTTCACGGAAAATTTCCTTATTATGCGGATAGTCGATATCACACCGTTGTTTACTGACAGTGAGGCGAATTTTGCCTCGGGGATAACTACTCTGAAATGGATATTCTGCGGTGTATGGTGTTTGTCGGTATTCTTTCTTCTGCTTGTCACATTTATTGACAGTCTGAGGAAACCCAAAAAACGTTCATAACATACTCCTTTCTATAAATAAAAACCACGGGCAGGCACAATGCTTGTCCGTGGTTTTTTTAGGGGTCGTTCCCATTCGGGAGGAACAATATGTTATTTCATATAGCTATGTCCGCTCGCAGCCTCTATCTGATCCCAACTATCTGATCCCAATGCGATTTCAGGTCGCGCTTGCCGTACTGGAGCGGTACTGTCCTTTCTGTCAGGTCGTGGACATACTGGAGCTTTTCGGTATATTCCTTATAATTCAGTAGGAATTACACTCCTCCGGCGTGCCGCCGGTGCGTGCACCCCAAGGGTACTTCCTACGGGCGCCCGCACTGGGCAATTCGCGGCGGTCGCTCCACTTCGTTCCGCTCTGCACTCATACCGAACATTCACTACTCGCGGTCTTTACTTTTTTGGCAGAAGCGGCGGCGTTCTGTTCCCCGCGGCTTTAATAACGGTCGCGGCTTATGAAGCTTCCTTTACTCTCCCGGTCAGCTTTGCACTCCCCCAGTCAGCTTCGCTGACAGCCCCCTCTCCGAGGGGGCCTTTTGCCTCCCTCTCCGAGGGAGGTGGCTGCCGCAGGCAGACGGAAGGAGCGTATACAATAAGTTTCGATCGCGGCTAAAAAACTTCCTTACGGGTGCAGAGTGAGCGGAGCGCCGGCGTGCCGCCGGTGTCAATTCGCGCCGGTCGCTCCACTTCGTTCCGCTCTGCACTCATACCGAACATTTACTGCTCGCGGTCGATGCTTAAATGACAGGTGCGGCGGCGTTTTGTTCCCCGTGAATTTAACTTCGGGCGCGGGTTACAAAGTTTTCTTACGGGTGCAGAGTGAGCGGAGCGAACGATTACGTGAACTGACACCGGCGGCACGCCGGTCGCGGTCTATACTTAATTAGTAGGTGCGGCTTTGACAGTGATGTATTGTAAATATATCCCATGCGTAACTATCATTTCAGGCACACCGGGCGCGGGCAGACGGAAAGTGCGTATACAATAAATAACGATCGCGGGATACAAAGTTTTCTTGCGAGTGCAGAGTGAGCGGAGCGAACGATTACGCGAATTGAGAGCGCAGGCACTGCGCACCGGCGGCACGCCGGCACCGGAATGAAAATATATCTTGATATTCGCGAAAATTTGTACTATAATAGTATGCGTAGTATTTTGCATTTTTATATACTTTTTTAGGAGGAAAAGGAATGAGTATTGAATCCATTTCAGAAGCGGTCAATACCGCCCGCAGCCGGACTTCGGGAACAGCCGCTTATTCAAGACTTGTCAAACTGTTTGATGACGGAATTTTCACAGAACTGGATACCTTTACAAGATCTGCCGATGACTGCGCTGAGATCAGGGCAGGCAGAGGTACTGTCGGAGGTACCGGCGTTTTCGCTTATGCTCAGAGTACCGACGTTTCCGGCGGAGCTATGTCAAAAGCACAGGCCGCAAAAATAAAAAAGCTTTATGACCTCGCACTGAAAACAGGCTCTCCCGTCGTGGCTGTCTATGATTCAGTCGGCGGTCGGCTTGATGAGGGCAGCGAACTGCTGGGCGCATACGGCGATGTGCTTAAATACAGCGCAAATCTCTCCGGCGTCGTTCCGCAGATATCTGTCGTTGTAGGTAAATGCTGCGGCACTCAGGCACTTATCGCTGTAAGCGGCGATATAATCATAATGTCCGAAAAGGCTGAGCTTACACTTAACACGGACGGCTCCGATGCATCCGCTGACAGCTGCTGCAAATCCGGTATCGCCCATATCACCGCTGAGGATGAGGACAGCGCTATCAAAAAAGCAAGAGAGCTTATCGCCCTGCTCCCGGCTAATAACCTCGATTATGCCGGCACAGTCGAATTTGACGACGCTCAGGCTGACGCCGACCTCCTTGCATCCCTCGCGGACGGCGGCAGCATCATAGAATTGCAGAAGGATTTCGGAAAAAGCATCCGCACTGCTCTCGCTACGGTCGAGGGCGCTACTGTCGGCTTCGTTAAGACAGAGGATAAGACTCTCGACGGCAAGGGCTGCTCAAAGGCTGCAAGATTCGTTAAATTCTGCGACGCCTTCGGTATCCCCGTTGTAACTCTTCTTGATGCGGAAAAATTCTCCTGCATAAGATCAGCTGCAAAGCTTTCCTCGGCTTATTCCGAGGCTACGGCTCCCAAGGTGACCGTCATTACCGGAGACGCCTACGGCGCTGTTTATATCGCACTCGCAGGTACAGGCGCTGCTGCCGATATCACCTTTGCATGGGAAAGCGCAAGCATTTCCGCGCTTGCTCCGGAGGCTGCCGCTGTTATCGCTCTCGGGGATGACCTCGGCGGAAAGCTTAAAGGCGCTGCTGACCCGAAGGCTGAACGTGCAAAAGTCGTCGCTGAATATAAGCAGCAGGAGCTTACAGCCCTGAAGGCTGCCGAAAACGGTTATGTCGAGGATATCATCACTCCCGAGGAAACAAGGATGAAGCTTATCGCTGCTCTGGATATGCTTTCAGACAAGCGCAGCTCCACTCTTCCGAAAAAACATACTGTAAGCTTCTGACCGCACAGGCTCAATTGATATAATGAAAGGAATAGATCAGATATGAAAAATCTTAAAATCACCGTAAACGGTGTTGTATATGACGTACAGGTAGAGGAGGCAGATTCCTCATCCGCACCGGCTGCACCGGCTGCCGCTCCGAAGGCTGCTGCTCCGGCGCCCAAAAAAGCCGCTCCTGCTGCCGCTGCTGCCGGCGAACCGGTAACATCCCCGATGCCCGGAACTATCCTGAATGTTCCTGTAAAGGTAGGTCAGGCTGTAAAGACAGGCGATGTGCTCGTCGTTCTGGAGGCAATGAAAATGGAAAACGAGATCAAGGCTGCAAAGGACGCTACCGTAGCTTCTATCGCAGTAAGCAAGGGCGAAGCTGTAAATACGGGCACTGTCCTTGTAACACTCAGCTGAACGGCTCGGACGAAGGGAGAAGGTCGCAATGGCTAAAAAAATACAGATCACAGAAACGGTGCTGCGTGACGCCCATCAGTCGCTGATCGCAACAAGAATGCCTCTGAGCGATATGCTGCCGATACTCGAAAAGCTCGACAAGGTAGGGTTCTATTCTCTTGAATGTTGGGGCGGAGCTACATTCGACAGCTGCATACGTTTCCTTGACGAGGATCCGTGGGACAGGCTTCGTACTCTGCGCGAGAAATGCCCGAATACAAAGCTGCAGATGCTTTTTCGCGGACAGAATATGCTCGGCTACCGTCATTATGCTGATGATGTGCTTGAATATTTCGTACAGCGTTCAGTCGCAAACGGTATAGATATAATCAGGATATTCGACGCGCTCAATGATATCAAGAACCTCCAGACAGCAATTAAGGCTGCAAGGGCTGCAAAAAAGGAAAACCCGAATGTCGAGGCACAGGTAGCGATCAGCTACACGACAGGTCCGGTATTCACCACACAGTATTATGTAGATTACGCAAAGCGCATACAGGAGGCGGGCGCTGATTCCATATGCATAAAGGATATGGCTGCGCTGCTCACACCATACTACACCGCCGAGCTTGTTGAAGCAATAAAGAAAGCTGTCGATATCCCCGTACAGCTTCATACCCATTATACGTCGGGACTTGCCTCCATGTGTCTGCTCAAAGCAATAGAGGCAGGCGTTGACAGGATAGATACAGCAATGTCGCCGCTGGCAAACGGAACGTCCCACGCTCCGACCGAATCAATGGTCGCGGCGCTGCAGGGAACGGAATACGATACGGGCATCGACCTTGTGCAGCTCTCGGAGATAAGGGAGTATTTCATGGGTCTGCGCGAGAAATATATAAAGAGCGGTCTGCTTGACCCGAAAATGCTTGCAACAGACGCTAAGGCGCTCATTTATCAGGTTCCGGGCGGAATGCTCTCGAATCTTCTCAGCCAGCTCAAACAGGCAGGCAAAGAGGATCAGCTCACACAGGTACTCGAAGAGGTACCGCGTGTGCGCAAGGATGCAGGCTATCCGCCGCTTGTTACGCCGACCTCGCAGATCGTCGGAACACAGGCAGTATTCAATGTAATTCTCGGCGAGCGCTACAAGATGTGCAACGACCAGTTCAAGGATCTTGTCGCTGGAAAATACGGCACAACGCCTGTTCCGATAGACAAGGAATTCCAGAAGAAGATCATCGGCGATATGAAGCCGATAGAATGTCGTCCGGCAGATCTTCTCGAGCCGGAGCTTGAAAAGCTTCGCGCCGAGATACCCGAATGGATAGAGCAGGAGGAGGACGTACTGACCTATGCTCAGTTCCCGAAGGTAGCCCCGGGCTTCTTCAAAAAGCGCCGTGACAAAAAGATCGGTATAAATCCCGACGCCGACCTGAAAAACAAGATCCATCCGGTATAATTATAATATCAATATTACAATAAAGCAGTGGAACGTCAAAAATTCCACTGCTTTTTTTGCCTGAAATAGTTATACAAAAATGATTTTTTCATGAATATTCTCTGATATAATTCTTATACCGCAAAATTACACTTATCTGATAAAAAAACTTATCTGATAAAAAAATTACACAGTTTTTTATATTATTATTGTAATTCATCAAAATCCATAGTATAATGACATAGTAAGATGTGTATTGTCACAAATAATTATATGGAGGAAAATCAAATGAAAAAAAGACAGTTTTTCAAAAAAGCCGGCTCGGTCATTCTTGCATCCGCTCTGCTTTGCGGCAGTGCTGCGGTCGTTCTGCCTCAGGTGACCCAGACAGGCATCGAAGCTCAGGCTGCTAATCCGGAGAGAGATTTCTATACAGAGGAAAATGACGACGGTACGATCAAGATCACCGGATATAAGGGCGCCTCGAAAACTGTAAATATTCCGGCTTCGATCTTTGGTCAGAAGGTAACAAAGATAAGTGGTTATAAGGGTGGTTTTGACTCCGTAACAAGTATTGTTATCCCGAACAGTGTTGTTGAAATAGGAGATTCCGCTTTTAGAGGTTGTAAGTCATTGAAGAGTGTGACGATACCTGATTCAGTAAAAAAACTGGGTGATAGTATATTTTATAATTGCACTTCGCTTACAACGGTCAGGCTTCCGAATAAACCCGATGACTATGGCGATGATATGTTTTACGGGTGTACATCACTCAAAACCTATTCCATACCGAACGGATGGACGTGTATACCAGAGGGTATGTTTGAGGGTTGTACAGCCCTGACGAGCGTTACAATACCGAATTCAGTTAAGGAAATCGGTAGTGCACGGGATTTTTCTTCCGGAGCATTTCAAGGCTGTACTGGCTTGAAGTCCATAAGTATTCCTGACAGCGTTACCTTTATAGGTGAGGGTTCATTCTGGAATTGCACCGGCTTACAGTCCATAAGTATTCCTGACAGTGTTACAAAAATACTTGGTAGTTCATTCGAAGGCTGCACTTCCTTGAAATTTGTAAGGCTTCCCAAAAATATTGAGTATATCAGTGGTGATCTTTTTTGCGGTTGTTCTTCACTTACGGAGCTGGCAATCCCGGGTAAAGTGACATCTATTCATGATTATGCATTTTCAGGTTGTTCATCATTAAGGAAGCTGATCCTTCCGGCATCTGTAAACAGTATAAGTGGTTTTGTATTTGGGTATACTTGGGGGGATTTATCTGAACTTGCGCCTTCTAATCTTGTTATCTACGGAAAGAAAAATTCTTTTGCTGATAAATTTGCAAACAATCACGATATTCAGTTCAAGGCGCTGGTAGACGTAACAGGCATAGCCCTGAACACCTCCGGCGTAGCTATGGAGGCAAAGGAAACGTATCAGCTCAAGGCGACCGTAAATCCCTCCAACGCAAGCATCAACAGCGTTATATGGAAAAGCTCCAATCCTGACATTGCGACGGTATCGCTCTCGGGCAAGGTGACGGCTGTAAAATCAGGCATAGCCACCGTCACAGCGACCGCCTCAAACGGCAAGACGGCAAAATGCACCGTGACCGTATTCGGTCCGCCCACAAGCGTAAATCTCAGCAGTTCTCAGATGTCCCTCGGCAAGGGCGAAACAAAACAGCTTACCGCAACAGTAGGCCCGCAGTATGCAAAGGACAAGACAGTAAAATGGAAGACCTCCGACAGCAAGGTGCTGACAGTTGACCAGAAGGGCAACGTAAAGGCAGTCGGCAACGGAACTGCATGGATCACAGCTACAGCAAACGGCAATACAAAGCTCAGCAAATCCTGCAAGATCACAGTCAAAAACGCCCCGACAAAGGTCACACTGACAAAGGGTATCGTTACTATCGGTGTCGGTGAAAAATTCACAGTGGGTTCGGGTATTAATGACGGGGCGGCTTGTTCAAAGAGAACGTACCGCACAAGCAACAGCAAGATAGTCAAGATGACACGCACAGACTGGCAGGGTGAATTCGTCGGCGTAAAGCCCGGCGTTGCATATGTAACAGTCCGCACCTACAACGGCAAGGAATCTACCTGCAAGGTCACAGTAAAGGCTGCTCCGACAAGT
>CADCGS010000061.1 GCA_902801055.1 uncultured Ruminococcus sp.
GTGAGCGGAGCGGCGGAGTGCCTCCGCTGTCAATTCGCGCCGGTCGCTCCACTTCGTTCCGCTCTGCACTCGAACCGAACATTCACTACTCGCGGTCTTAACTTTATTGACAGGTTGGGCTTTGCTAAATGTGGAATGTGGAAATGAATGAGTTAGGAGTTAGGAGTGTGGAATTGTTGTCACACTCCGCTTCGCTCCGTGTAAATATAACGCTTCGCCTTCGGCTCCGCTTTAATTATAAAGTACCAGCACAATATTCATAGGGATAGTTCTGACAAAGCGTTACTATTAAAACCTTACTTGCCCAAAAAAGTAACGAAAGCGGGTTACAAAGTTTCCTTACGGGTGCAGAGTGAGCGGAGCGAACGATTACGCGAATAGCGCGTAAGCGCGTGGGTCTGGCAACATCGGTAAGGGTTGATATTTTGGAAGAATTGTAATATAATAGGGGATAGGAAATTCAAGGCAATACCGCAGGGAAAACGCCTTGCGGCTTAGCACTACATCTGCCGCGCCCGAAGGAAGTGCCCTCGGGGGCGCAGTTCCTGCGCTGTCAGTTCACGGTGCGTGCCCGCACTGGGCAATTCGCACCGGCGGTATTGCCTCAAATGAAAGGTTGGAAAAATAAATGGTATATTTGTTTCTTGCGGAAGGTTTTGAAGAAATAGAGGCTCTTACTCCTGTCGATGTGCTCAGAAGAGGTAAGGTCGCTCTTACAACTGTCGGCGTTACCGGCAAAACTGTCGTTGGCTCACACGGTATCCCTGTGACCGCTGATATTACAATAGATCAGCTCGGCAATCTTTCAGATGCAGATGCGGTGATACTGCCCGGCGGTATGCCCGGAACACTTAACCTTGAGGCTGACAAAAGAGTCCTTTCTGCGGTGGAGTATTGCTTCAGCAACCAGAAGCTTATCGCGGCTATTTGTGCGGCTCCTTCGATTTTCGGCCATATGGGTCTGCTCAGCGGCAAAAGAGCTGCGGCATTCCCCGGCTTTGAAAAGGATCTTGCCGGCGCTGTGCTCAATAATGAATTCGTCGCTCATGACGGTAATGTTATTACAGCAAAGGGTATGGGCGTTTCTCTCGATTTCGCTCTGGAAATACTTGGTGCACTCAGGGGAACAGAAGCCGCTGCGGCTGTCAGGAGCGCTCTCCAATGCAAGGGCTGATTGAAGAAAAAAAGAAATTAAGACTGCTGTATAAACAGGCTCGTCTGAATGTCCTGCCGGAGCTGAAAGAGGAAGCTGACAGGAATATTTTCCGTCTTGCAGCCGGTCTTGTGCGGGAGATCGCTCCTGCACAGGTGCTGTGCTACGTCTCATCCCCTCCGCTGGAGGCGGATACCCGGCAGCTGCTTACATTCCTTTTTGAATCCCGTATGGATGTCGCTGTCCCTAAATGCGTCGGCGGAGGCAATGATATGATCTTTTACAGGATATCCTCCTTTGCCGATCTGAAAAAGGGCTGCTTCGGTATTGATGAGCCTGATCCGCTGATCTGCTCCCCCGTGGAACCGGTCAGTGATTCGCTTTGCTTTGTGCCCGGGCTTGCCTTTGATGAGCAAAATTACCGCATAGGCTTCGGAAAGGGCTACTATGATAAATTTCTCGGGAATTACCGCGGTATAACTGCCGGTATCTGCCCGGAATACTGTATGGCAGAGTCCCTGCCGCATGAAGAGCATGACAGGGCAGTTGATTATGTGATAACTGACAGGAAAATAAGGAAAAGAATGATATCGGACGATTAGCGTGAGGAGGTAACAGCCTGTGAATAATGATCTGGAAAAGAAGCGGCAGGAAAAAATAGAAAGCTTCAGGCTTCAGTTTGATGCAGACGCGGATGACGCTATAGAAGAAACAACTGAGGCTGCCGGTGAGGAAAACGAAGAGCCGAGGGATTTCAGTATTGATATCCAGAGCGGCAGCACCGAGGATGAAACTGATATTTTTTCCGGGGACGATTATTCGGACAGCGAGCTGTCAAGCTACAGCGATGATGCTCCAGAGCCGGAGATCGCTCTCAATAAAAAGGAGCTTCGTGCCGCAAAACGTCACGACAAAAAGCGCCGCCGCATCAAAGCCAAGAAAAACAGAGTGATCTTCCGGACGGTATGGTTCGCAATGGTCATATTCGTATCCATAATGATAGGACAGTATATTATGGTCGCGATAAATGATATGCTTGCGGTAGGCCGTGAGGAGAAAAGGGTGGTGGAGGTCACGATACCTCCGAATGCCAATATAGATCAGATCACTGATATACTTATCAGCAACAACATCATCAAAAATGAATATGCGTTCAAGCTTTTTGCGACCTTTACAAAATCAACTACCGGTTTTACACAGGGAACCTTCCAGATACCGACAAATAAGGACTATATGGCTCTTATTAACGACCTGCAATCTCCGGAAAACCGTACCGATACCGTAAAGATACAGTTCCGTGAAGGTATCTCCATACTCGAAATGGCTGATATGCTTGAAGAGAAAAAGGTATGCAATGCTCAGGAATTCCTGAATAAATGCAATTCTGATGAATTTGATGAGGATTATGAATTCCTCAAAAATATCAAGAATTCAGATAAGCGCTACTATAAGCTTGAAGGCTATCTCTTCCCGGATACCTATGAATACTATGTAGGTGAGGATCCCTCATCGGTCATCTATAAATTCCTGCGCAACTATAACAGTAAGGTATATTATACCAAGGTCAGATTTGTTTCCGGCGAAAAGAAACAGACTATCGCTCAGCGCGCTGAAAGCCTCGGTATGTCAATGGAGGATGTCATTACGCTTGCGTCTCTGATCCAGGCTGAGGCTGCGGATGAGGACGATATGTATATGATCTCATCAATACTTCATAACCGTCTGAAAACGTCTGAGACCGGCGGTGTGAACGATAACGGCGAGGCCGGCTTCCTCAAGCTCCAGCTCGACTCGACGGTATTCTATCCGTATAAGACGCAGACACAGGTGCCGGCGTCGATCAGGGCGACCTACTCGAGCCGCTATAATACCTACAAGATAGACGGCTTGCCGGCAGGCCCGATATGCGAGCCTGGCATGAAAGCCCTTGAGGCTGCGGTCAATCCTCCGGAGTCGAATTACTATTACTTCTGCCATAAGGCTGCGACTGCCGATGAACCTGCAAAGGCATTCTATGCCGAGACAAATGATGAGCATCTTGCAAATCAGGAGGAGGCAGGACTGCTGTAAGCTTACAGCTGTGAAAATATAATAATATAAGCTCCGTTTGCGTTCCTTCGGGATACGTAAGCGGAGCTTTTTTGTTTCTGATGAAAAGTGTATATGCTATGTGATGAATTTTCTGAGCGGATGCCTGATACGGTGGATAATAGTGTAAATATTTATATAATATGAATATTATTTCACAACAAAAATTAATAATTTATATTGAAATAAATATTATATTTTGTTATAATGTAATAGAATGGAGGTATGGAAATGGAAACCTGTTCGCAGTTATATACAAGAAAAATCGTGGATTCGATCATTCATGGTCTGGAACTGCGCCACAGCAGCATATTGTTTGTGAAGCATTACAATACTCTGAATGTGCCTATTGATTCTATAGAGGAGGCTCTGAAAAAGACCTCTACCGATATAGAATTCCTTTATCACGAATTTTCCGCAAATAGAATGCAGGAAGCCTACGAGCCTTTCCTCGGCTGGATAAAACAGCTTTATTATAAATATTATTACAGCGTTCCGCTTGATGATTTCTTTGAGAAAACAGGTGTCTATTACCTAAGCCGTCCTACTCTGAAAAGCTATATCCTGCAGGGCGAATGTGAGAGATCGGAGGAGATCATCATTGTAGAGGCTGAATATGAGCGTAAGAAATTTGCGAATTCTCTGGTAAATATCCTGTCCTATATCTCAAACGAGCATACCCTTTTGCTGGTGCTCAACCGCCTCCATCTGGCGGATGACAGCACGCTTGAATTTCTTTATCATTTCATCAGCAAAAGCTATGATAATATTTCCCTGCTTGCAAATTACAATGAGGCATATGCTACTCCGATGTATACGCTGAATATATGGTCGAAGCTCGTCCGTCAGATAGAAGAGCTGAACTATATGCTCGACTGGAATATTCAGGATCCGCAGGCGGAGGTCAATATAATTGAAAGCTTTGAGCCTGTTCTTTCGGATTTCACGACCTATCTCATAAAGATAAATAATATGATACAGACGCTTGCGGCAAATCAGGCGATGTATTACCTCGATATAGTCTATAACAGGCTTATAACCACCAAGATAAATATAAGCACAAAGAATCTTGTGAGGTTCTATATACTCTATGCGACTGCGGCGACTCAGGTGAAGAATTATACCCAGGCGCTTATCATGTGCGACCGTCTGAAAAATGTAAATAACAAGCATCCGAATATCAAATATACCTTCAAATACCATTATCTGCTTACGGTCTGTGAGGTATACGGCGGTCAGCCGAGCCTTGCAAAAAAGAATGCGGAAAAATGTATGAGAATAGCCCGCAAGAGCGGTTCGGAAAAATATCTTCTCTATGCACAGATACTCGATTATATGTGTCTGCTTGACGGCTGGACAGCCTTCATGTGGTACAGGATCGATGAAAGCAGCAGGATAAAGGATTTCCAGACAAGGGCAATGAAATTCGGTATGTATAACCACCTTGCCTATATCATGTTCTACGGCTGCGGAAACGGAAAGGAATATTTCTCCGGTGACGCCGCCAAATGTGAGGCAAATGAATATTTTACCGAGGCGATGGAGCTTGCCAAAAGAATAGGCAACGACAGGCTTATAATTGCCGCATGGAAAAAGAATGTATTTCTTGCACAGGGCTACGGTTTCTATTCATATGTAGATTATTATTACAAGAAATGTCTTGATATAGTCGAAAAACAGAAGGATAAATGGGAGGAGGCCGCAATATACAACGGTCTGGGCTTTAACCGTATCGTAAGCGAGCAGTTCAATCAGGCAAATGATTATTTCAACCATGCGCTGGAGCTGTTCTATAACCTGAAGGATACCTATAATGTCGCCGAGACACTGTATAATATGGCTACCAATGCCATATTATCGTCAAATTACGATATTGCATACGGTTATCTTCTCCATGTCCTCAAGCTGCTTGATTCGATCAATATGAACCGAATGAAGATATGTAATATCTCCAAGGTCTATGGAATGATAGTGCTGTGCAGCTATAAAATGGGTATCGAATATAATGCTCATTTCTACCTCAATAAGATGGAAAGGGTGCTTTATCATCTGCTTCACTGCGAGGATGAGCCGAATTACTTTCTCTGGGATGACGATATGTTCTTCTATTATTTTGTCAGCGGTCTGCTTGAAAAGACTGACAATATAGAAAAGGCTCAGAAATATATGGATAAGGCTCGTTTCCATATGTACCGTACAGAGGGTCTGCAATTCTTCGTTTATGCCATGTTTGCCGAGGAACAGGCGGATATGTATATTCAGCAGGGGCTTAACGATAAGGCTGAGGAGATCCTTAACGAGGCTATCGAATACTGCAACCGCAACGGATATAAGCATAAGGAAGAAAGACTTTTTGCCAAGCTCCACAAAAGACCTTTTATCGAAAAGCATATTTCGATGCGTCTTGAAAAGATAGACAAGTATCAGATAGAAGAGCTTACACAGCTTTCTGCGATGCAGATGCAGCTTGCTGATAAGACAAAGGGTATCAATTTCCTTCTTTCATGGCAGGAACTGCTCAATAAGGCGAATACGACAGCGGATACCATCATTGAGGATTCAATGGTCATGCTCCAGAATAACTACAGTGTGGATTATATCATCTATGTCGATGTGGTAAACGGCAATCCCGTTGTGCGTTATAACGGAGCCGATAAAGACCTTACCGATGAAATGCTGTACGGCGTTACAAATTATCTCAAGCATCATAAAAAGGAATTTGTCGCTTCAAGATTTGAGCGTGAATTCTATGAATATACGCCCATACTCCAGATGTTCGGTGTGAACAGGATAGTATCATTTGCCTGTGTGCCTGTTATCATGGGCGAGGAGCTTATCGGGTTCATGCTTTCCTGCATAGAGCTTCATGAGAATATGACAGGCAATATTATCTTTATCGACAGAAACGATCTTGCAATATTCAAATTCGCCCTGCGTCAGATGAATGATACGATCTTCCGTCTGAAAGCAAGAGACGAGATCAATGAGATGAACCATAAGCTCCAGCAGAGTGCGGTCACCGATCTGCTTACGGGTCTGTACAACAGACAGGGATTCAGCAAAAAGGTCGATGATTTTGAAAATCTTGTCAGGGCAGGCAAGAGAGATAATATCTGTGCCACAGTCATTTATCTTGATCTGGATAATTTCAAATTCTGTAATGATACATACGGTCATGACGTCGGCGATGAGATACTTATAGCCTTCTCGCGCCTGTTCGAGAGAGTGCTCGGAAGCAGGGGCTATATCGTGCGCTACGGCGGCGACGAATTTGTTATGGTGCTTCCCGGCCACGGCGTTGACGAGGGTGAAAAGATAGCCAAGGATGTCTACAAGGGCATAAAGGAAGCTAATTATTTCATTCCCGAGATCGAGGCTGTTATCCACAGAAATGCAAATGTTCCGGAAAACCGCAGAGCATCATGCTCCATCGGTATCGCCGGAATGGACATTTACGATCAGGAGCACGTAAATATGGCGCTCAAGCACGCTGATACCATGCTTTATGCCATCAAGAAAAACGGCAAATCAAATTATATGGTTTGGACAGATGAAACAGAGAAGGGCTGCGCTCTTACGGAATGACAGCTTTTTCCTGAAAAAATTATTATGGCAGCCGGAACGGGGTAGTTACGGCTGCCATAAATTTATCATTCTGCGAGAGAATTAAGCGGAGCGTCTGTTATGCAGGCGCAGTCTGTCTGATATCATCGCTATGAATTCACTGTTTGTCGGCTTGCCTCTGCCGTTGTGTATAGTATAGCCGAAATATGAATTCAGTATATCTACATCCCCGCGATCCCATGCGACCTCTATAGCGTGTCTGATAGCGCGCTCCACACGGGATGAGGTCGTTTCATATTTCTCAGCGACAGAGGGATACAGCTCCTTCGTTACTGCATTGATTATCTCCGGTCTGCGTACACACATTATTATAGAATCGCGCAGATAATGATATCCCTTTATATGCGCCGGTACACCTATCTGATGAAGTATTTCCGTTACGGTGATCTCCAGTTCCTTTTCAAGGCTCAGTATCTTGCCGCTGCTGCTATCCTCGTCTGTATGGTAATAGCTCAGCAGCTCCGCTATACGGTTGAGCAGATCCTCAAGGCGATACGGCTTTATTACAAAATATGCTGCCCCGGCGCTCAGCGCCTCATGCTCGAGCATCTGACTGTCATAATTAGATACTATCACAAAGACCGGCAGATTTTCCGCAGATGCGCCCTTTAGCTGCTTTATTACCCCTAATCCGTCAATGCTGCTCATGAAGATATCCATAAGCACAATATCCGGCCGGAACTGCCGGATCCTTTCCAGTACCTTTACTCCATCCTTCGGGCAGAATTCCACAGTGAAGCCGTATTCGTCAAATATCTCCGGTCTTTCGCTGCTGAATTCGGCAGCATCCTCAGTGATAAGGATCTTGAATTGTTTTTTCATTATTTTATCCCCCATTAGTTTTTTATGATGATAGTATATTACCATAAATTACCAGAAATGGCAATAGGTAAAATGAACAAATTTGAAAAAACAATGATTTATTCCCGCAAACGCTGATGTAAAGCCGTTTATTTTGTTTTCTTGCGGATAAGCGTATTGTTATAATTTGCCATATTCTCCGCAAAAATAGCATAACCGTGGCATGGGTCGTTGATAAATACATGGGTGACGGCGCCGACAAGTCTGCCGTTTTGGATTATAGGGCTTCCGCTCATACCCTGGACGATGCCCCCGGCAGCAGACAGAAGCCGTTCATCCGTAATGCGAATGACCATATTTTTGGTAACATTTGCATTATTATAGCTTATATCCTCTATTTCGATATCGAAATCCTCCGGCTCGGTGCCGGACACAGTTGAGCGTATCACAGCGCTGCCCCTTACGACCTCCTGGCGGAATGCGAGGGGGATTTTTTTGCTTTTACAGAAATCACTGTTGATAGATCCGTAAATGCCACATTCAGCATTAGCGGTTATTTTCCCGACAGGTCTGCTGCTGCTGAAAAAGCCGTTAAGGGAGCCGGGGCAGCCGGAAGTACCCTTGGTTATGGAGGATATATCCGCGGCGACGATATCCCCCTGAGACAGCGGCATAATACAGCCGCTCTGGCTGTCGCAGATACCATGGCCAAGACCGGCGAAGGTTCCGCTCTGAGGGTCGGAGAAAGTAACTGTACCTATTCCGGCGAGGCTGTCCCTGACCCACAGACCGATACGATAGCAATGCAGATCCCGGTCTGTTACAGGAACGATACTGGTGACGTATTTTTTACCCTCATGCAGATATTCAACGATAATACTATTACCGCCGCTTGTTTCAACAGCCCGGGAAAGCTGTTCATTATTTGTAAGCTCAGAGCTGTTTACTGACAGAATGACATCCCCGGTACGGATACCGGCATCTGAAGCCGGAAATTTCTCACCTCCGGAGGTTGGCACGCCGCTTATTTTTGATACAACGAGGCCTTCGGTATAGAGTCTTATCCCGAACGGTTCGCCGCCCGGCACGACAAGGGGACGTTCGGAGAAGCTTATCTCCATATTTTTAACGGGAATACATCCGAAGAGCAGAAGTTCCCCATCTGTGCTGGCACTTCCGTTTTGATCGGCAGAGACAGCCGTTTCGTCATATCTTATTGACAGCGGGAAGGAGAAGAGATCCCTGCTGCTGTCGCTGCTGAATGTAAGCTCATCGGGAGCGAAATACGCTGCCCCCGTCCCTGCGAGAAGCGTCAGCACCGCCAATATCCCCACATATCCCGCAGCTAACCGAAATAATCTTCTCAACTTCACTTCCTCCTTTTGCTGGACTGCCGTCCAGACCTGCCCGGGCTGCTCGCCCGGACCTCGCCAGGGAGCAAGCTCCCTGGACCCACGCGCTTACGCGCTATTCACGTAATCGTTCGCTCCGCTCACTCTGCACC
>CADCGS010000062.1 GCA_902801055.1 uncultured Ruminococcus sp.
TTGCTCAGTTCCTGTTCGAGCATGAGAAAATGTCCGGTGAACAATTCATCTGCGCTATGGAGGGTAAGGAGATCCCTGTAGATGAAGAGACAGATATCGACGAGGATACGGAAGCAGTCGAGCCTGCAGTATCTGTTGATATCGAAAAGGATGATCCTGAAAATAAAAAACAATAATGCTGCTGCGGCAGGCACAAGGCAGGGGAGTGCTGTTACGGCACTCCCTTGTGTATATAGGTATTCAGAAAGGGATAATTATGTCATTCAAAAAAATCAGCGTCAGGGGCGCAAGGGAGCATAATCTCAAAAATATAAATGTAGATATACCCCGTGATGAACTTGTCGTTCTTACGGGTCTTTCCGGCTCGGGAAAGTCCTCGCTTGCGTTTGATACGCTCTATGCCGAGGGTCAGCGCAGGTATGTGGAATCTCTTTCGTCCTATGCGAGAATGTTTCTCGGTCAGATGGATAAACCTGATGTTGACAGTATAGACGGTCTTTCTCCGGCTATCTCGATCGACCAGAAAACGACCTCAAAAAACCCCCGTTCCACTGTAGGAACTGTTACAGAAATATATGATTATCTGAGACTTATGTACGCAAGGATAGGTATCCCGCACTGTCCGGTCTGCGGAAGAGAAATAAAGCAGCAGACTGTAGATCAGATAGTAGATAAGGTAATGTCTATGCCCGAGGGGACAAAGCTCCAGGTGCTTGCGCCTGTCGTGCGCTCCAAGAAGGGACAGCACCAGAAGGTATTGGATTCCGCATCGAAGAGCGGTTTTGTCCGTGTCCGTGCGGACGGGATAATATACGACCTTTCCGAGACCATTTCCTTAGAAAAGAATAAAAAGCATAATATAGACATCGTTGTTGACCGTCTTGTTATCAAGGACGGGATGCGTTCCAGACTTGCTGATTCCGTTGAAACGGCATCAAAGCTTGCAGGCGGTCTGTGTATCATCGCTGTGAGCGGAGGCGAGGATCATCTTTTTTCCCAGAATTATGCTTGCCCGGAGCACGGTGTAAGTATTGACGAGCTTAGTCCGCGTATGTTTTCATTCAATAACCCGTATGGCGCCTGCAAAAAATGTACAGGTCTCGGTGTATTTATGGAAATAGATATCAACCGCATAATCCCCGACAGGACAAAATCTATCCGTCAGGGAGCAATAAAAGGCAGCGGCTGGGCTATGGAAGGAAGTACTATCGCCTCGATGTACTTTGAAGCTCTCGCAGAAAAATATGATTTTTCTCTTGATGCACCCATTGAGACTATCCCCGCTGAAAAGCTTGATATTATTCTATACGGTACAAAGGGTGAAAAGATCGCTGTAAAGCGGAAGAATGAATACGGGAGCGGCACCTATAAGACAGAATTTGAAGGAATAATCAATAATCTGGAGCGCCGTTTCAGGGAAACGCAGAGTGCGTGGATAAAGGCTGAAATAGAAAGCTATATGTCATCTGTTCCATGCGATGCCTGCAAGGGCGCAAGACTTTCTCCGGAAAGCCTTGCTGTGACTGTCGGAGGATTGAATATAAGCAAATTCTGTGATATGTCGGTAGAGCAGGCTCTCGGATTCATAAAGGATCCCTGTCTTACCGACAGGGAAAAGCTTATTGCCCGTGCAATAACAAAGGAAATAGATTCCCGCCTTTCCTTTTTGAACAGTGTCGGACTATCCTATCTTACTCTGTCACGTTCTGCCGGAACTCTTTCCGGCGGAGAAAGTCAGCGTATCCGTCTTGCCACACAGATAGGCTCCTCACTTTCCGGAGTACTTTATATCCTTGATGAGCCGAGTATCGGACTGCATCAGCGTGATAATGACAAGCTCATAAATACACTGAAAAATCTGCGTGACCTCGGAAATACCGTAGTAGTTGTGGAGCATGACGAGGATACCATGCTTGCCGCAGATCATATTATAGATATAGGTCCAGGAGCCGGGATACACGGCGGAGAACTGGTATGCGCCGGTACAGCTGAGGAAATAAAAGCCTGTGAGCGATCCATAACCGGACAGTACCTCAGCAGGAAAAAATTCATCCCCGTTCCGACACAGCGTCGTGCAGGGAACGGCAAATACCTTTGTGTAAAGGGTGCTTATCAGAATAACCTGAAAAATATCGACGTGGAATTCCCGCTTGGAAAATTCATTTGTGTAACAGGTGTATCCGGTTCGGGCAAATCGTCACTTGTAAACGAGATATTATATAAACAGCTTGCGAGTGATCTGAATAAAGCCCGTCCTGTGCCGGTAAAATGCAGTGAAATAACCGGTACTGAATATCTTGATAAGGTAATAGATATCAATCAGTCTCCGATAGGAAGAACGCCGCGCTCTAACCCGGCTACCTATACAGGAGTTTTTACAGATATCCGCGAGCTTTTTGCCCATACTAACGAGGCAAAGATGCGCGGCTATAGTGCAGGACGTTTTTCCTTCAATGTAAAGGGAGGAAGGTGCGAAGCCTGCCAGGGTGACGGTATCATCAAAATAGAAATGCATTTTCTGCCGGATGTATATGTACCGTGTGAGGTCTGCGGGGGAAAACGATACAGCCGTGAGACTCTTGAGGTAAAATATAAAGGCAAGTCGATATATGATGTGCTTGAAATGACGGTCGAAGAGGGCTGCCGTTTCTTTGAAAACCAGCAGAGGATATATAATAAGCTTAAAACACTGAACGATGTCGGTCTGGGATATATAAAGATCGGTCAGCCGTCCACTACTCTTTCCGGTGGCGAAGCGCAGAGAATAAAGCTTGCGACTGAGCTTTCCCGCCGTTCCACCGGTCAGACGGTATATATACTTGACGAGCCGACTACCGGTCTGCATATAGCTGATGTCCACCGCCTGACGGATGTATTGCAGAAATTCGTTGACGGAGGAAATACCGTGATCGTTATTGAGCATAATCTTGATCTTATCAAAACAGCCGATCATATTATTGATCTCGGTCCCGAAGGCGGTGACGGCGGCGGAACCGTTATTGCAGCCGGAACTCCGGAGGAGATCGCTGCCTGCAGCGAATCATATACGGGTCAGTATCTCCGCCGTATGCTGTAATAATTCTCTTTACGGGGTGAATTCATGTTCGGATATTTGCAGCCCTTCAGAGATGAACTTAAAATGAAGGACAATACTTTATATAAAAGTGTATACTGTGGTCTGTGCCGCAGTCTTCGCAGGGACTACGGAATAAAATCAAGCCTTACTCTGAGCTATGACTGTACCGTTCTTGCGATGCTGTATCTGTCACTGCATGATACACCCTGCAATGTCACCAAAGGAAGGTGTACAGTAAATCCCCTGAAAAAATGTATGCTGTGCAGCTGTGACGGAGAGGCTCTGAGCTTTTCCGGCGCTGTATCAGTGATAATGAGCTGGCATAAGCTGAAAGATACAATGAATGACAGCGGTTTTATAAAAAAAGCTGCCGCAGCTGTTCTCAGAGTATTTCTGAAAGGAAATTACAGGCGTGCAAGGAAAAAATATCCGCTGATAGATGAATATACTTCGGAGATGATGGAACAGCAGAATGATGCTGAGAGGAACGGCGCCGGTATCGACCGCGCAGCTGACCCTACAGCAAAGCTGATATCAAGGCTCTGCGAATCATTTTCGCCTGATGCTGCCGAAAAAAAGACACTTGCTGTTTTCGGTTATTATGTCGGCAGATGGATATATCTTATGGACGCCTGTGATGATCTTGAAAAGGATATAAGAAAGAAAAATTTCAATCCGTTTATCGCTAAGCACGGTGAAGATATCCGTGAAACAATGAAATACTGTAATGAGGTTCTGAATATGACAGCGGCACAGCTGATAATGGCATATGAGCTTCTGGAGCTTCACAGGTTCAAAGCAATACTTGATAATATTATATATAACGGTATCCCGATGCAGCAGAAAAAGCTCATCAGAGATCGTTATGATAAAAGAAATAAACACAGGGATTATTATCCTGCACTGGATAATTCTGAATAAAGGAGCATATCATACATATGGGTTACAATTATGATGATTTCGATCAGGTAATGGATCTGATAACCAAGGAAAAATATGATGATGCGGAAAGACTGCTCAAATCAATGCAGGATCATCCCGATCAGGCAAGTGTGAATTATTATCTTGCGCAGGTATATATGAAAAAAGGCTGGCTGGAGTCTGCTGTTGAATATGCAGGAAAAGCATACAGCGCCGAGCCTGATAATCAGGAATATGCAGGCTTCTATAATGATCTGAATTCTCAGCGCAATACTGCCGCACCCGGTAATGATAAATCAGATATGTTCTGCGCGTGCTGCTGTACGGCAATAGAAGGAACTGACTGCTGCTGCGACTGTATGGATCTTTGTGATGGTCTATGACCCTGAAAACTATAAGCCGCCTGTCCGGCGATAAGGAGGAACAGTGATGAGTGATCCGTATAAAGTTTTGGGAATATCACCGCACGCAAGTGACGATGAAGTAAAACAGGCTTACCGTGCCCTTGCAAAAAAATACCATCCTGACCGTTACGGTGAAAGCGGTCTTGCCTCTCAGGCTGCTGAAAAAATGAAGGAAATAAATGAGGCATACGATAGGATAATGAAGCAGCGCAAGGAAGGAATACCGTATATTCCGGAGGATACATACAGCTGTCCGTATAATAATTACAGTAATAACACTGCATATACAAATAATAATTACAGCGGCTCTCAGTCATATCAGAGCAGCTCAAGCTCACGGGATTATACTGCAATATACAGGATGATAAACGAGGGAAGACTATCTGAGGCAGAGCAGATACTCAACGGATATTCACCGACGGAACGTGATGCTGAATGGTATTATCTGATGGGAACGATCTCCTACAGCAAGGGCTGGCTTGAGGAAGCCTTCAATTACGCATCGACTGCCTGTCATATGGCACCCCATGTTGATAAATACAGGGCTTTGTACGAACGCATAGTACAGCAGCGCAGCGGGACGCAGGGGGGATATGTCACGACCCGGGGCGGTGCGGCTGATTGCTGTGACTGTATTTCCTGCCTGATCTGCACAGACTGCCTTTGTAATTGCGGCCGCTGCTCATGAAAATTAAGGGTGTACAGAAAACCGCACTTGGCGGTATAATTACAGCTCTTATAGCAGTACTGATGTTTGCAGAGGGATTTGTCAGAAGCGGACAGTATGCTGCTCCGACAATTGCAGGACTAATGCTCCTGTCGATGTCATATGTCACGGGTAAAGCTTTTGCACTTTACGCCTATGGGGCATCAGGGCTTATTGTTATCCTGCTTTGTCCAGATAAGGAAGCCGCTCTGATATTTATTCTGTTTGCAGGATATTATCCTCTTATACGTGATTTGCTGGAAAAGATACCCATAAAGCCGCTGGTCTTTCTTGTAAAGCTCGTTATTTTCAATGCTGCTGCGCTGGCTGTTTATTATCTTAGTATATACGTTATCGGACTGCCTGTTGATGACTATATTGTATTTGGTGTGGATATTACCAAGGCATTTTTCTTTATTCTGAATATTCTATTTATCTGTTATGACAGGATGCTGGTTCTTTTTGATCTGCGTCTCAGAAAAAGAATTATTACCGTTATTAACAAATTTTTCGGCAGCTGACTGTATGTTTAAAAAATAAATTAATATTATGAACAAAACAGGCAGTTGAATTTTTAACTGTCTGTTATTTTGTATTAAATTAAATCTGCATTTTATTAAAAATGACACTTGTTATTTTATTAAAAGTAAGATATAATTATTACGATAAATTGTAATCTATATATGATGTAATAATATGTTAATAAAATTACAAAATTGTAATAATTTGAAAGGTCGTGTAACTATTGGTAGAATCACCTCAGGCTGAAAAGCCAACTCTGTTTTCAAAGCTGAAACAGACACCAAAAAAGGTCAAAAAGGTAATTGCAATAACTTGTGCGGCTGCTGTTATCGCAACTACGATACCGTTTATTAATCTAACTGCAAATGCTCAGACAGAAATTCATGCGCGTACAATGGCATATCTGAATATTAGAAAAGGTGCGGGAATGAATTATGATGTACTGAAGGTTCTTGATAAGAACCAGAGCCTGACAGTAATAGATAAATCCAATCCCGAATGGCTTAAGGTCAAGCTTTCTGACGGTACAACAGGTTTCTGCTCTGCAAGCTATCTTGATATAACAACAGATGCCAAAACAAATACATACGTCAATCTCCGCAAGGGCGCAGGCATAAAATATGATGTAATAAAAACACTTGCTCCCGATCAGAAGCTTGATATCATCAAATTCTGCGGAAATTCGTGGGCACAGGTCAAGACTTCGGACGGTACAAAGGGATATATCAGCACCGATTATATTTCGTATTTATCAAATGAAACTGCAAAACCGGTTGTACTGACATCTACTGCAAAGACATATAATGCTGCACAGACAAGTCGGAATGCCAAGACACAGACTTCAGCATTAGGCGCTGATAATAATAATGCTAATTCCGGTAATGCTAACAAAGCATCTGATTCGGGTGTTACGATCTCACAAAGCTCTGCTACACTTCCGATAGGCAAGACCCTCGCATTATCTGCAAAATCAGCCTCCGGCGGAAGCATAGTATGGTCCTGTTCAAATAAAAGCGTTGCAACCATTACTTCCAAGGGCGTTGTAACTGCTGTAATGCAAGGTTCAGCGACTGTCACAGCTAAGGATCAGAAAACAGGAAAAACAGCAAGATGCAATATCAAGGTCGAAAAAACAGCAATTACATCCATTAAGCTCAATGCTGAAAAAGCAACTATTATTACGGGTGATTCCTTTGTTATCAGGGCTACAACTGCTCCTGTAAACGGTGAAGTTTCCTACAGCAGTTCAGCTGCAAAGGTGGCTACTGTAAGCGAAAAGGGCGTTGTAAAGGCAATAGCTCCCGGTACGGCAAAAATTACTGTTTCCGATATTTCCGGAAGTGTAAAGTCCGTATGTACCATAACCGTAAAAAAACTGCCGACGATCTCACTTTCTGCAAGCTCAGCAAGTGTAAAGGTCGGTGCTAATACAATAATAAGAGCAAATATTTCAGATGATTCAGTTGTAACCTGGTCAAGCTCCAATAATAATATCGCTTCGGTCAGAAACGGTGCTATCAGCGGACTTAAAGCAGGATCAGCAACTATCACAGCTTCCGATTCAACAGGAAGAGTCAAAGCAAGCTGCAAAGTAACTGTCAATGCTGTATCCAGCTATGGGGTAAGTCTTTCACGTTACTCTGCCTCCACAACTGCCGGCAAGACTATTTATATCAAGGGCTATGCAAACCATAGTGCAGGATGGGGAAGCAGCGACAACATTATTGCCACCGTATGGGATGGATTTATTGAAACAAAGAATCCCGGTAAATGTGCGATCACATATACAGACGTTTATGGCAAAAGAGCAGTTTGTATCGTAACAGTATATGATGCAGATCCTATCAAGTTCACCTATTCATCACCTAACTCAGCAGTACGCAATTCAACTGTAAAGCTTATTGCAATTACGGATAAATCAAGAACTGATGTTAAATTTGTAATTAATGAGAATGGCAGCAGTTCAACAGTAAAAGCTTCTCAGAAAAGAACAGAAGGCAATACCCTTGTATGGACCGGCTACTATAAAGTAACAAATGCAGGAGTACATACATACAAAGCATATTCCTTCAAGAATAACAAATGGTCTACCAGCAAGGATGGTACGGCTGATATTTATGTAAGCTCCAAGACAGATATCAAGACGACAACTCTTGACAGACTACGCGCAAGTGATGAGGTTATCAAGTTCATAGGCAATAAGGAAGGCTTTGTAGCCGATATAACTTATGACAGGCTCGCAAATAATATTCCTACCCTTGCTCATGGATATGTTGTATGGGAGGGAGACTGCTTCTATGACCACCTTACACGCAGCGAAGGCTATGCACTTCTTGTAGAAGCTATCAATAAGGAAGTATATGCAAGCCGTGTTAATGATGTTCTTATCGAAAATAATATAAGATTCAACCAGCAGCAGTTTGATGCGCTTGTATCCTTCTCATATAACCTTGGTACAGGCTGGACAAACGGCGGAGATATCCTGAATATTCTCAAGAATTCATACGGTGAAGTTTCCACCGGTTCAACTGTATAGGGTACTGTCAATGCGGATGACGGTCTGAATCTGCGTAAGAGCTACACAACATCGTCAGAAGTCATTACTGTGCTTGAACCTAATCAGAAGGTTATTCTTCTCAGCACCCAGAAATATAACGGTGTATGGTACAAGGTCAAGACTTCCACAGGTGTTACAGGTTACTGCAGCGGCACATATCTGAATCTCTCCACAGGAACAACAACAGGCAGAGATCTTAATTATGTAAATAAGAATGCTCTGATAAATGAGATACTTGCATATCATCATGCAGGCGGTGTCTGCTATTACGGTCTTCTTTACAGAAGATGCGACGAGCTTGAAATGTTCTTATATGGCGATTATGCCGATGACGGTCACATGAACTATCATTATTTCCCGAGTCCGTCGTGCCTGCATTTCCAGTATAATTAATTAAAAAGCACAAAGACAGCATTTTAATAATGAGTTGACTGTTTCCGGCAGTATTATGACGGCTGTTTTGTGATGCTGAAATAAATCAATAATTATAGGGCGGCAGAAAATGCCGCCCTTGTTATGTATGTC
>CADCGS010000063.1 GCA_902801055.1 uncultured Ruminococcus sp.
TATCCGGATTTGAAGCAGGATCTACATCTGTGAGTTCGTTGTCAGCATTATGATCATCCGGATTGCTGGGATCAGACTTCTTCTGATCATCAGGAATTATATCCTTAGTATTGAGTTTCTCAGGAATATACTCGCCGTCATACGGAGCCCAGTTACCAACCTCAACAGCTACGTACTTAGTCTTTTCTACGCCTCTCTTGTGCTTGTAGTCAGTCTCTTCCTGCTCCTCAAGAGTATCCTTTGTGATAACGAGGCTGAATACCTTACCAGCCATAGCTACAGGATCGAATACAAGATCCTGGCTCTGATAGCCCTTCTCACCTGCTGCGATCTGCTCGTCGCTCTTACCGCTGTTGAAGATGATCTTCTTAGCGCCGAACGGGATTCTGATCTGCCAGATATCTGTACCGGGAACCTGAGTCATCTTTGTGCCCGGGAACTTTGTAGGAACATGGTTCGGAGTTACGCCGTCATCGCCGAATACAGTATTGCCGTCAGCATCCTTCTCGATTTCCCAACCGTAGTCGTTGTTCTCGAGGTCATAGGTTCTGCCGTACTTGTCATCCCACCAGTAAGCGTATACCTGATCCCACTTTGTCTTGGAGTTATCAAAGAAGATGTAGTCGCTGATCTGAGTTGTGTAGTTGTCCGGAAGCTCCTCTGCATCGCGGTTATTATCAGGATTGGACGGATCATCAGATTCCGAATCTCCTCCATCAGTTGTATTTGTATCGCTTGCCGGATCTGCCGGTTTTGATCCGCCATTATCATCATCTGTTTTAGTATTTTCCTCTGTTGTAGTATTTTCCTCTGTTTTCTCGCTTACAACCTCATATGATACAGGCCAGTAATCAAAGCCTTCTTCATCAAAGCTGAAACCATCTTCATTTACGTGAGATTCAGCATTTGCAACAGCTTCATCATCAACCTTATTTGTGTCAAGTCTGACGATAAGCTTCTCGCCCTCTGCAACTGTTGCTGTAAGGTTAGTCTGGCTGTTCTGAGTTCTGTCATATTCAGTCTCATAAGCGCCCCAGCTGTAATCCCATGCGCCGTCTGCACGAACCTTGAAATTAAATGTACCTACCTCAGTGATCTCTGCCTCATAGATACCGTCCTTATCATCATCGTTCATGGCAAACTCGCCTGTTTTACCCCAATCGTTGCCCGGGAAATCACCAACAACAGCAAGTGTTTTGAAGGGGATGACCTGCTTGTCTTCAACGACCTCAAAGGTTACAGGCCAGAAATCAATACCATCTGCCTCGAAATCAAAGCCGTCTTCATTAACAGCAGAAGCGCTGTTTGCCTTAGCTTCGTCGTCAACCTTTGTTGTGTCAAGAGTTACGATAAGCTTCTGACCCTCTGCAACTGTTGCTTCATAGTTGGTCTGGCTGTTCTGGGTTCTGTCGAATTCTTCTTCATACTTGCCCCAGCTGAGATCCCATGCGCCGTCTGCACGAACCTTGAACGCATATGTGCCGGTATCCTTAACAACACCCTGATATACGCCAGGCTTAACCTCACGCATATTTACGTCCTGACCAGCGTTGCCCCAGTCGCTGCTTGCAAATGCGCCGACAACACCGAGCTTAGTAAATGACTTTTTCTCTGTTTCTCCTGTTTCACCTGTTTCACCTGTTTCTCCTGACTCTGCGTTAGGATCTACAACCTCATATGTTACAGGCCAGAAATCAAAGCCCTCATTTTCAAAATCAAAATCTGGATCATTTACATAAGATTCAGCGTTAGCCTTAGCTGCTTCGTCAACCTTAGTTGTATCGAGCTTAACCTTAACAGTGAGAGCTTCTCCGACTGTTGCATCCTCAACGCAGCAGTTTGTCTGGCTGTTCTGAGTTCTGTCATGTGCTTCCTCATATGTACCCCAGCTTGCATCCCATGCACCGTCTACACGAACTTTGAACTGGATACCTTTTTTTCCTGTAGGCTTTTTGTCTGAGGTAAGCTCTGTGATCATATCATCGGTAACACTTTCGATCGTAAAGGTACCTTCATAAACGCCGTCTCCGTCTTCATCAGTCATAGCAATGTCAGCAACGGGTGCATCAGCTGTGCCGCCCCAGCTGTTCATTACGCCGCAGATACCGAAAGAACCGAAATCCTTAACGGTCTCAGCAGATACAGTAGTTGCTGTGATAGCAGCCATTGAGCTTACAAGCGAAGCACAAAGAGCTATGCCGATAATCTTTTTAGTCTGCATAACAATCTTCCTCCTGAATTATTAATTTTCTGTTTCATAAAGCATAGGGGGACAAAACCCCTAAAGGCTTTACCTTCTTAGATTATACAACCAAATTTGCAAAATTGCAAGCAAAAAGTATAGCATTTTTATTTAATTATTATCCATTCTTTCTACATTTTGTGCAATTTTACAAATTATAGAAAAGATATGTTATTGCAAATCAGTTTCAGCATCAAATTCTTATTCATTGTCTACAATTTTTAAACGCGATAATTGTTAAAGATGCCTTTTACAAATGTTACAATTTTATCATATTTTTTCTTTTCAAAGCCCGGAAACGGCTTGTTTTCAACACTTTTCAACCCCTGTATTGATTTCCATGATGTAAAAAGATTGACTTTTATACATTTTGTTATATAATGATAGTTGAATTTCAAAATTTCCCATTCAGACAAGGAGCAAACCCTATGAAATATTGTTCAAAATGCAAAAAGCTTTACAATAATGATACAATGACGCATTGTGCCGATTGTTCAAGAAAGCTTATCTCCGACCCGCATTATTCATCGCCGGTCAGACTCGTTACCGCCAACGGATTTGAATTTGAGCGCATCAGGGCTGCCATAGACAGTGCTGAGATCCCCTACTCCTATCAGGAATCGAAAAACGATACCGGGATACAGATACTCAATTCCGCCCCGCCCGAAAACTGCGATATTTTCGTACCCATAAGCGCATATCAGAAATCGGTCGAAATACTCATCGGTATAGGTGCGCTCGATGAACCTCCCGAGGAATTCTCCGAGGAGGATATCGAAAGGCTTCGCAGCGAGGCAAAAAAAGCTCAGGAAGATGAAATGCCCGAGGGCAAGGCACGTCTTATCCGGCTGCTCACGATCATCGTATTCCTTCTTGTTCTTGTCGGCGTGACATTTCTGACGGATGCACTTACCGGCTGGTTCAAAGGGCTTATCGGTATGTAAAAAAATTATATAAAAATATAAAAAGCCGGCGGATCATATGACCCGCCGGTTTTTAACTTGCTTTAATCACTCGGTGTTTCAGATAAGCTGGGATCCTCAAGGTGAAGATCATAGAAGCCTATACCCCTGGTATAAGATTCGTCTCCGCCGATAGTAAACACATCACCGATAGTTTCAATATAGCTGTTGGTATATTCGACATTTGTAGTCAGATTTTTTGAATTAAGCAGTACAATAGAACCTTTCAAAGAATAATTCTCTACCATAACGATCTTGTAATTAAGTGTAAAGAACATTGTCTGATCTGTATCTGCATCCTCTGATGTAAGCTTATTTTTAATGATCTGGAATTCGACTTTTTCAACACCATTGACATACATCTCCGGAGAATCAATAAGATTTCCGTCTAAATCTCTGGCATTTAACTTGTACGCAAGTTTATGGGTATCCGGGTCAAGAACAATATAGCCGGTACTTTTATTTTCAGCAGTAAGGATATCTTTATTATTTATAATAATGTCAGTTTCATTGATCTCATCGTTTGCCGATGTAGGATCAATAAAAAATACTGAACCTCCTATTCTGCCGTAGCTATAGATAAAACGCTGTATCTCAGTTGCGTTCTCCTGTTCCTTTGCCGTAACGGAAGCTCTGGAATAGTTTCTGAGCGTGGCAGCAAAAATACCTACACCCATTGTAGCTGTAATTGAAAGAATAGCAATAGTAACTACAAGTTCAACAAGGGTAAAAGCCTTTTTTGATTTGCATTTTCTTGTAAAATTTCTCATCAGTAAGCCTCTCCCTTCATCACGATGTTGCAAACGGAACAAAGCTCTCATAAATTATCGGACCTGATGCAGATTCAAAGCAGGTCTTGACAATTACTCCGCCAAGGCTATAGGGAGTCTTGTCGGGATCATCATATGTAACCGTAGTAGTCGGACATGGTATCAATGAAAACTGATAGCTTTTTCCATCCGGGAAATGTACAACATAATTTTCGCCATCCTTTTCAGGGGCTACAAATTCGATTTCCGGAATCTGATTTCTGACCAGCTGGACGACAGCCTGACTGTTTGAATCAGAAATAGTGCCGTCCTGGTTGGCCATTTCTTCAACAATACCGTCGATAAGCTCCTCAACATCATCTTCATCCGTATAATACATTCTGCCAAGAATGCTTATTAATATATCATTCAGAGACTCATTCAGTGACGAAGCCTTGTTCTGATCAGAATTATACATTGTTGTAGTGTATCCTGAAACCAATGCGCCAAGACAGGAGGCAAACACAATAACGACGATCGTAACGCCGACAACCAGTTCAACAAGGGTCAGACCCTTTTTGGATTTGATCTTTCGCTTTATTATTTTCTTTTTGGGCATCAAAAATCACTCTCCTTAAAACGACAGAGTATCCCCTTCAAACAACTCTCACATATAGATAATAATATTATACTATATTTTTTGTTGTTTTCAAGTAGGTTTGAGAAAATTTATTAATATTGCCGAAATATTTATTACTGAATCAGCTTATGCAGGTCTGCACCTACAGCAAACGGCACATCGTTTCCGATGCACCGCCGCCATGAGTGATTAAGTAATTATGTACCAGTATCGATAACGCTGTAAATACCGAACATCGGCATGATCATTGCAACAACAACTGTACCGACAACTACACCGATAACGACCGTCATGATTGGCGTCATCGCATCTGTAAGCTTAGTAGTAGATTCATCGCTCTGTTCCTCAAAAAGCTCTGCCATCTTGAACAGTGAATCGCCGAGCATACCGGATTCCTCACCGACGCGGACCATTGATACAAGGATCGCATCAAATACCGGGTGCTTAGCCATAGCCTCATTAATGGTAACACCGATCTGTACATCGTCAAGGACAGCCTGAACCTGTTCCTTTACATACATATTCGGAACGGCGTCTCTTGCGAGAGCCATAGCCTTATGGATAGGGATACCGGCATCCGTAAGTGTTGACATCAGTCGGCAGAAACGAGCAAGCGCACCCTGACGAACGATAGGACCAACGAGCGGTATTTTCAGGGATACTTTTGCAAGCAGCATCTGGAAATCCGTATTGTTCTTTTTCAGAGTAACGAACGCAAAGCCTATAATAACAACAACTATGATAATAAGCCACCAATAACCAATAAGGATATCGGAGAAGGACATCAAAGCAAGCGTCAGTCCGGGAAGCTCCGCACCGAAGGAGCCGTATGTATCCTTAAAGGTCGGAAGTACGAAGCCGCAGAGGATTACAACGAGGGCTATAACGAGCACGATAAGGAATATCGGGTAGGTAAATGCCGATCTCAGCTTACCGGAGAGAGCTATATCCTTACGGCAGATAAGCGCACACTGCTGGAACGCATTATCGAGACGACCGTTTGCCTCACCGGCTTCAATAATGCTTATATATACGCCGGGGAAACCTACGAAGTTTTTCATTGCCTGGGAGAGAGTAAAACCGTTATACAGATTCTCATTTATTTCCTTGAGGATCTTCTGCATAGCAACATCCTTTTCGGAGTCGATCATGATCTGCATCGACATTGAGAGGTTGATACCGGCCTTCATCATCATACCGAGCTGGTTGAAAAGCATAAGCAGGGTTTTCTTTTTGATCTTTTTATTATGGACGTCACCGCTGAGGTCCATCTGCCATATGCTTGAAGGAGCGTCGCTTCCGCCGCCCGCCTGGGAGATATCCTGAACTATAAGACCCTTTTCACGAAGGATGCTTACTGCCTGTGTCTGGGTCTCAGCCTCGATCTGACCTTCTTTTTTCTGATTTCTGGCGTTCATCGCCACGTATTTAAACTTCAAAGCAGCTCACCCCTTATCTTCTGGCATCATAAGACCCTGAGCAAGCAGGTTATCAATACTCTTGCTCATGGTAATCATGCCGTACTGCTGACCAAGCTGAATTGACTGCTGAATATTTGCTACCTTATTTTCACGGATAAGGTTACTGATAGCGCTTGTACAGAACATGATCTCGAAGGCTGCGATACGTCCGCCTGTTGCCTTCGGAAGAAGTCTCTGGGAGATAACTGCTTTCAGGGATGTTGAAAGCTGTACACGGATCTGCTGCTGCTGATCCGGCGGGAAGATATCGACAAGACGGTCGATAGTCTTTGCAGCACCCTCTGTATGAACTGTGGAGAATACCAAGTGACCTGTTTCAGTAGCCGTAAGTGCGATCTGGATGGACTCACGGTCACGCATTTCGCCGACGAGAATGATATCCGGGTCTTCACGCATTGCTGCTCTCAGTGCCATCGGATAGCTGCGGCTGTCGAGGCCGATCTCTCTCTGGTTTACGATGCAGCGCTTAGGCGTATGCAGAAACTCAACAGGGTCCTCGATCGTTACTATATGCTTGCTTTTATATTTATTGATCTCATTGATAAGAGCCGCCAGTGTTGTTGATTTACCGGAACCTGTAGGTCCGCAGACAAGAACCAGACCGGAGTTAAGGTCGAGGGTCTTTCTGATGGAGTTAGGCAGGCTCAGTGTAGAAAGCTCAGGAACAACGCTGTTGATTACACGGAGTACGAGAGACGTACCGTTACGCTGTCTGAAAGCATTTGCTCTGAAACGTCCGCATTCACCGATCTCTACAGCCGCATCGGCTTCACCGGTAGAAAGGAAGGTCTCGAATCTTGACTGGTTAAGCACCGCCTTGATTATAGCGGTGACCTCTGCTTCATTAAGTGCCGGATCATTCGTAAAGAACACGTTGCCGTGCAGACGATATGCCGGATGGTTGCCTGATGCGATATGGATATCGGAGGCGCCCTTTGTAACAGCTTCTTTTACAAGGCTATAAAAATCCATTAATAATCTACCCCATTCTGTTTATAGAATTTGTGCCGCGGCACGTATAATTCAGATCCCAATCATTAGTCATTGGAGATCGTCATGTCAATATATTCCTCATAGGAGGTGAGTCCCTGAAGTACGTCCCTGCGGACATTCTCCTTCATAGGTATCATACCCTCTTCAATAGCAAGATCCCTGAGCTCATCCGTACTTACACCATCGGTAATAGCTCTCTTGAGCCTTGTGGTCAGGAGCATTACCTCATGCACCGCAATACGTCCCTTGTAGCCCTTTTTATTACACTTCTCGCAGCCGACAGGACGATAGAGCGTCGGATGCTCGTCAGGCTTGAGCATAAGACCGATACGTTCATTATTATCCGGCTCATATGCTTCCTTACAGGAATTACACAGACGTCTTGCGAGCTTCTGGGCGATAATGCCGAGAAGAGCCGATGATACCATGTATCCCTCGATACCCATATCTATAAGACGGGCGACCGAGCTGGGCGCATCGTATGTATGAAGTGTCGAAAGAACAAGGTGACCTGTGATAGCAGCCTGGACAGCGATACCTGCGGTCTCACCGTCACGGATCTCACCGAGCATGATAATGTCAGGGTCCTGACGGAGGATGCTTCGGAGGGCTGCCGCGAAGGTAAGTCCTGCCTTATCGTTTGTCTGTACCTGAGTGATACCGGGCTGGATCTGCTCGACAGGGTCTTCAACGGTGATGATATTGATATCCTCACCCATAACCTCATGCAAAGCGGTATAAAGAGTGGTCGATTTACCGGAACCTGTAGCACCTGTTACCAGGATGATACCTCTGTGGCTCTTTACAAGATGGTCAAATTTTTCAAGATTCTCCGGGAGGAAGCCGATATTCTGCTTTTTAAGCTCCATACCCAGAGAGGTCGTAATACGCATAACTATCTTCTCGCCGAAAATACTCGGGAGAACGGAAATACGGAAGTCGATATCCTTGCCTGCAACGCGGTAATTGATACGACCGTCCTGAGGGATACGTTTTTCGGCGATATTCATATTGCCGATAAACTTGATACGCGATGTTACCGAGGGTATCAGCTCGGGAGCCGTTTCCATATATGTCTGGAGCTTACCGTCGATACGGAAGCGTATACGCAGACATTTTTCCATCGGCTCGATATGGATATCGGAGGTCTTTGTAAAAATTGCCTCCTCGATCATGTTATTAACGAAACGGATGATAGGCTGGTCATTTGCCGATGCATCCTGCTGAGCTGCCTCCTCAGCCTCGATCTGAGCCTTGGATTTTCCGCCGCCCTTGGACTCAAGGAATTCCTTAGCGTCGTCGATAGCCTTCTGTGCAGCATAAAGCTCACGAAGCTTTACTGATATTTTTGAAGCCTCGCCTATTACAGGCTTGATCTTCATTTTTGTTGCAATTGAAATATCCTTCAGACCCTGATAATTAAGCGGGTCGGCAATTGCCACGGTCAGGAAACGTCCCTCCTGCTCGATAGGAATGACCATATGCTTCTGAGCCATATCCTCCGGAATAACTCCGCCGAGCTCATCAGGGATAGTGACCGTATCAAGGTCTATATAGGGAATGAAGAGCTGCTTTTCAAGTGCCTTACAAACCTGCTGTTCGGTAACGATTCCGTCTTCTATCAGGATATCCGCAACACGCTTTTTACTGGTTTTCTGTTTTGAGAGCACCTCGTCAAGCTGTTCCTCGGTAATATCTCCCGAATTGATAAGAATTTGTCCTATTCTCAAGTTTCCCGCTTTCATTTTGTCAGCTCCCGGTCATTAAAATAGATTCAGATATAACTGTGCCAGATAGCCGATGAAATCAAACAGTACGACATATGCAGCCGCAGAAGCAACTATATAAGGGCCAAAGGCAAGATATGAACCGAAGCCTACCGACTCGTCATCATCCTTTGCCTGCTCATCTTCTGCCGGAGCTTCCTCTCCGGTTTCCTGGGGCTGCGCCGTTTCTGAAGCCAGAGCCTCATCCTCAGCCTTTACGGGCTGTGAGGTCTGCTCCTCCACATCGGCACCTGAATATTTTATTTTCGATATTATGATGATCGTAACGAAGAATACCGTCGCGACCACTATTGAGATCAGAAAAGTGTATATTGTTCCGGGGAATCCGGTCAGTATGCCAACTGCAAGGAACAGCTTGACATCGCCGAAGCCCATACCGTCGCGCTTATACACGATCATACCTATAAAGTCTATCAGCATCATTGCGGCAGCGCCTATGCCTGCGCCGGCAAGGGGCGACCACCATGCAAAATGGAAAATATTGTATCCGCGCACCAGATCATACACCGAAATTATCAGCGCAAGCACTCCGAAGGCTATTGTAAACTGATCGGGTATTATCTGATATTTGATATCCGCGATAGCGATAAGCAGGCAGTCAAACAGTATCAGCAAAAGCAGACAGAAATAAATGTCATAGCCCTTATTGAACTGCAGTCTGCACATTACAAGGCTCAGCACCATCACGAGCGAAGCCGGTATTCCTGCGGGGAGGAAGCTCACTCTCTTTCCGGAAAGAAGCTCCTCCGAAGGGGTCTCATTATAATCGCACAGCCATTTTGCGGGTACGCGGTTTATGATGAAATATCCCAAAGCCGTCAGCAATATACCTGCGGGGACACAAAAGATGATCCAGAAAAGACCTACAGGCGTGGTCAGATAATCTAAAGGCTGCATAAAAGCTCTCTCCTGCGTTAATTATGCACTTGCTGCGGATGAACCGCTTGCTGCAGATGAGCTGCTGCTTGTGCCGGAAGCCTTTTTGCTGTTAGCCTTATTCTTGGAAGGATCGAAGTAATACAGTGACATTTCCACATTAGTATTGTAGAGTCTGTTAGCTGTGGTAACTGATTCCTGAGCTGTGCTTGATTCGCCGCTCTTCTTCTTTTCAGGCTCTTCTTCAACGATAGAGATCTTGCTTACGAAGTAAGAACCCTTGGATTTGCTCTCGAAATACTTGAGTGTTTCGACAAGCTTCTGCTCTGTAGCAGTGAAGTTGAATCTGATGGTTGAAACATAAAGCGGGTCGCCTGTTGAAGAAACGCCGCCCTTCTTATCAGCCTTACCTTCTGCAATTGCAAGGCTCTGGGGATCGTAATCAACATTTTTAAGCATATCGCGGAAGTCATCTGTTGCCTTGGATGCATTGATCATAAGGGAATCGTTCATCTTTGAACATTCCTCTTTCATTGCATTGATGCTTTTTGTAACTTCGTCCGTGTGTTCAAGGTAATCCTTGTATACATTTATCTGTGATTCTGCGGATGCATGATCTGAATTATACTTGTCTATCTTGCCTGAAAAAGGAAGCTGTACTGCTATAAGGAAGATGATACAAACTACTAATATACCTGCCAGCACCCACAAAAACTTAGGTATAGTTATCTGCTGTTTTTTATCCATTGTTATTTACCTCCGTCCTGTTCTGTCAGCCTGCTTTGGATGCTTCGCTGCTTGCAGAAGAGCTTTCCTTGTCAGTCTTCTGGTCACTGCTCTTGTCCGCGTCGGTCTTGGTATCAGCAGCTTCCTTTTCAGCAGCTTCCTTGGCCTTTTCAATAGTTTCATCAGTTACGGAAAGAGTGATATTGTATCTGTATCGCTGAACGGGATTTGTGCCGCCCTTCTTGGTATCCGTGATCTTGTTCATGGTAACGCCGTCTGCTATCTTGAAATAGCCTGCATCGTTTGTTTCGTTCTTGAATGTTGTAAACGAATCGAGGTTATCCTCAAGATCGACATCGGTAGTGATCTTGTTTGATTTCAGATCAACGCTGAAATCATCGCAGGCATATACCTTATCGCGGATCTGTGCAAAAAGCTCAGTAACAACGTCAGCGGATTTAAGATCCGTGGACGGGAGCATTTCAACATTCTTTTTCATATCCTTGACCTGTTTCTGCCAGTGAGCTTCATCCTCTATAAGCTGCTTTGCAGGGGTATAGCGTGGATCAACAAGCTGAGCATTGTCGCTGTTTTCGCGCATAGCAAGTGCGCCCCACCATCCGAGGATCGCAATCATCCAGATAGCGGCAGCAACACCGACGCCGGCTGTTATCATCTTACCGAGCTTGGAGCTGTTCTGATTTGCCATAGCCGAAAGGATATTCGTTTCACCCATGAGCAGGTTAGCTTCAGCCGGCGGCATTGTAAGAACGCCGTTAAGGGTAATGAATGATGTAGTATCATAGCCCTTTTCGCTTGCCGAAGCAGCAGCAACAGGTGGCTGTGATCCGCCCGAGAACAGGCGTGTTACATTTTCCATCGGGGCGGTAAGACCGACCTGACGGCAATAGCCTGAAATATTAGGCAACTTTGCAAGTGCGTCGACAAGAACGATCTCGTCGATATCGAGACGCTTTGTAGAAATGACCATTCGCAGGTTTCTGAGTATCTCGCCTGCGGCATTATCGAGCATGGTCATAGTCTGCTTTCTTGTGGAGGCAGACTTACATTTATTACATACGCCGAGACCCTCCTGACGGATAAGGTCGATAGCGCCCATTTTACTCATACCGAATTCCAGTGAGAACATCTCTGCGATATCCTCAAGAACGCTGGAGAAGGACTGCTGGAACACAGGAGCACCATTGTGGAGAACGACAAGTCTTGTTGCCGCGAAATCCATACTGATAACAGCAATAGCTCTCGTAGCGGAGTTGATATCTGATTTACAGGTATAGAGCATACCTGCGATAGGCGGAACTATCTTTGTGATACGGATATTTTCATTCTCAAAGGCAGCACGGATATCGGTAAGCATACCGGTATTCATTGCGAAAAGAGAAGCCGAGATCTCGTCGGATTTGTTATTCTTACCATACTGCTGGCCGTACTCGAAATTCAGGATAGTATACTTTTCTACCTCCTGATGGAGAACATTTTCAGCCTCAACGCGCGCAAATGTCGGAAGAAGCTTATCTTTAGCAGGGGCGTGCTTATATTCCTTTGTGATAAGCACATCTTCATCTTCTATACAAAAGAAGACATCGCCAAGCTCCATGCTTACGCTTTCTGCGCAGCGCTTGACAAAAGCAGCAAGCTCATCGCCTTTTTCATACGGGTGATCCTTAAGGGAATCATTCAGCTCAAAGATCTGAGGAACACTAAATGTAGTAGGCATACTGGGCCTTTTGTTCTTAACGGCAAAACCGCCTTCAGGCTTGTCATACTCGGCGGGAGTAAGGATCAACAGGCCTCGGGTGATCTGCAGTACTGTAGCTACTGTTTTCATAAATACACCACACTCTTATAAAATTTTTTCAGTCTGTTACGGACTAACCGGGAGCGTAACAAAAGATAACCCGGCGGTCGGATATAGGACCGCGGGTCAATTGTACAAACACTCCTAAGTTACAATATCCTTTTTGTTATTTTATCACAAAAAATCGCATAATTCAATGGGTTTTTTATAAAATACCATATTTTATGCATATTGATTGATTTTGCCTGATATTTTTTGTTATATTGTACTATTCATACATTATAACAAAATATACGAATAGTATTTTATGCAATATTATATAGCCTGCGTATAATAAACGATACTATGCCGTTGCGGGGAGCGTTTTCCTGCGGCTTACTCCGGTAAGATAAAAAAATAAACATAAAAAATGATCCCCGGAGCTGTGTTCTCCGGGGATAAACGATCATACTTTGTAATTCATATCGGAAAACGTCACTGTGGACGGATCCTCGATCTGGGTTATGCCTTCTTTTTCCTCATCAGTCATTGTACCAATATATATGATCTTTCCTCCAGAATCATATCCGAAATCAGTTATCTCGCTGATAACCTTATCGTATATGCCGTCGTACTCAAGTGCTCCCGCCAATGTACATTTGTACGCCGCTGCTGCCCTGAGAGAAAATGCCGCATTTTTTTCAGGGATCTCGTCACTGCATTTTTCAGGCTTAAAATTACTACTGTTTATTGCACCGGATTTTACTCCCGCATAATATGCACGGCAGGCGAGCGTCATAGTAGTGGCATCACTATCTGCCGATGTTTCACTGGCGGAATTGATTATACTTATTACAGCAGGAATAGCAATCGCCGCAAGAATAGCAAGTATCGCTATTACAACAACAAGCTCAACCAATGTAAACCCTTTTTTAGAAAATGCCTTTGACATTCGCATCCTCCTGTTCCGTTAATACAACATCGTAATCTGTATATTATTTTACCCTGATATCCTCACAAAGTCAACAGCAAAAGTGCAAAATCGTCATATGCAGAAACAATTCTAAAAATACAATAATCAATAATCATTCGCAACTTATTTTTTGTTAATGATCACTATCTCCGGAATTATAAAACAAAGTCCGGACAATAAGCCCGGACTTTGTTTATTTTAGCCTTTCGGCTTATGTCTTAGTCGTTGTTGCTCTTTTCGTTGCCGTAGATTGTTGCAAGATCTGTCTCGAATGTAAGCGCTGCGAAGCCAACCTTCAGATCCTTATCAGCATCCGGAATCTCAGCTTCCTTGTTAGCGAACTTGATTGTGCCGTCTTTTGCTACATAGAAGTTCTTGAGCGGATCACTATTACCCATCTTACCTGTGTAGAGACCGCTGTATGCGCAAGCATCTTGAACCTGAGCATCGTTAGCAGCGTCCTGTCTTACAGTCTGAGAAGCGCCCTTTTCAGGAACATTCGCGTTTGAGCCTTTAACTGTTACGTCTCCACCTGAGGAATCCTTGGAAGCCTTGTTGATGGTACCGGACTGAATACCTGCATAGAAGGTCTTGCAAGCTGAGTTAAGGGTTGAAGCATCAGATGCGCCCTGTGACTCAGATGCGCTGTTGATGATACCGATAACTGCCGGGATTGCGATAGCTGCGAGAATTGCAAGGATTGCAATTACAACTACGAGCTCAACGAGTGTGAAACCTTTTTTGCTCTGCTTAGCGAGCATTTTCTGCTGGAGTGTCATGATAGATTACCTCTTTCTTAATATAAATTTTTTTACTCTGAACTCGCACCCTGAAGGGGTAGGTGCTTTGTTCTTTGTTGAATATATATTAACTCTTTATGAACGAAATGTCAATAGCTTTTTTACAAAAAATTAAATTTTTTCTGTAAAAAGACGGGGATATTTTTTGTGCAATTTGTATAATCTGGTTTTTATTTCTGATTTCTTGTGCGTTTTTTATTTAATAACTATTCCGAATGTACCGTTCTTTTGTGTATATTTACCATATAAAGTGACGATTTATTTATGAACAAAAAGCCGTTTTGTTAATATTCAGTTCATAATTTTAAAAAAATATTAAAAAATTTTTGAATAAATTGTGTATTTAGTTCTTTTGAGGAATTATAAAGCTATAGTCGGGGTTATTTTTTTAACGGCAGACAATAAATTTTTCAGGTATTTTTTATTTGTTCATAATATTTCTGATCTGTTTTTTGTCCGGCGAAAAAAATCTCCCCGGGAGCATCCGGGGAGAAAGCTTACTATATAATAGTATATTACTTGTAGAGCGGGAATCTGTCGCAGATCTCAGCAACGCCTGCCTTGATAGCCTCTGCATTATTCTCGAAATCATTGAGAGCAAGTGCTATGAATTCCGCGATCTTATCCATTTCCGCAGTA
>CADCGS010000064.1 GCA_902801055.1 uncultured Ruminococcus sp.
AGCCTTTTTAAAGGCTTGCGGTTTCCAAAGGGCGCGGGTGTCCGGTGGACACCTCTCAGCCGCAGGCTGAGAAGCGCCGACCGAGCCGGCAGGCGAGACGAGCCTTTGGTCGCCGTCCACAGACGGCGAAATACTCCTGACACAATCCCTCCGCAAGGGGTGAATTCAAAAAAAGCCCCGGTGGGGCTTTTTTGAAGAGGGGACGCCCTGGGAAAGAGTGCATCCCCTTGTTGTGTTCCTCCACGCACCAAACTTACAATACATCACTGTCAAAGCCGCACCTGTCAATAAAGTAAAGACCGCGAGTTACAAAGCTTCCTTACGAGTGCAGAGCGGAGCGAAGCGCAGCGACCCCCGCGAATTGACAGCGGAGGCACTCCGCCGCCGGCAGGCGAGACCTGGGGCAACGCCCCGGGAAGGGTGTGCGCTGCCAGAGTATGGTAAAACTTACAAAAGGAGGGCGAAAAAATGGAGGGAAATTGTAATATTGATAAAAAAGATAGCTTTTAATTTTATTTTTTGTTAATTTAACCTAAAGGAGAGATTGATTATATGTAAAATCCTACAAATATTATCATTAGTGTAAAAAACAATTGATATATTATAGAAAAATGGTATTATGTTTTTGGGATATTGCCGCAGGTACGGCTTGTAAAACTTACTGCGGTATCAATTCTTACATTATTTTTTTCTAAAGGAGCTGTAAAAACAATGAAAAACATGAAAAAGATTCTTGCTTTGTCACTTGTTTGCTGTATGTGTGCAGGTGCGCTTGTAGGCTGTAATAAGGACAGCGGCAGCAGCAGTACAACGAGCGGTTCAAGCACAGAGAAGAAGGCGGACAACGGCGATTCCGGTGAAGCTGCAAACGCTAAGGATAATACCGGCGATACTGTAGAGGTCAAGGGCGATGCCAGCAAGGGTAAGGTTTATTGGCTGAACTTCAAGCCTGAGGAAGCTTTCGACAAGACTATCAAAGAGCTTGCTAAGACCTATAAGGACAAGACAGGTACAGAAGTAAAGATCGTTACCGCAGCATCCGGTACATATGAGCAGACACTTTCAGGTGAAATGGATAAGTCTGAGGCACCGACAATGTTCGTTATCGGTAATGCAGCAGGCGCTAAGAAATGGGGCGAGTTCGCTCTCGATCTTAACAACACCAAGATCGGCAAGGAGCTTAATACCCAGACCTACAATATCCATGATGCAGACGGAAAGCTCGTTTCTATCCCGTATTGCTATGAGGCATACGGCCTTATCGTAAACTGTGACCTCCTTGACAAGGCTGGCCATAAGATCGACGAGATCAAGGATTTCGCTTCCCTCAAGACTGTTGTTGAGGATATCCATAAGAATAAGGATAAGCTCGGCTTTGATGCATTTACTTCATGCGATATGGATGACTCTTCATCCTGGCGTTTCACAGGCCATATGGTCAACCTCGAGTATTTCTATGAGGAAAAGAAATCAGGCAGCCAGTGGACAGAATGTCCCGCAAGCCTCACCGGCGATTATGTTCAGAACTATAAGAACCTGTTTGATCTCTGCATCAACAACAGCATCTCCGATCCTAAGGAACTCGCAACAGGCGGACACGACGCATCACAGCAGTTCAAGGATCAGAAGGCTGCATTCACAGTACAGGGCTCATGGGAATATGCAGGCTATGCAGACGCTGGTCTCAAGAACATGAAGATGATCCCCTACTACTGCGGCGTTGAAGGCGAAGACAAGGCAGGCCTCAACTGCGGTACAGAAAACTGCTGGGCAATCAATGCTAACGCAAGTGAAGACGATCAGGCAGCTACAATGGAATTCATGTACTGGCTCGTAACTGACAAGGACGCTTCCAAGAAGATGGTTGACGCTCTCGGTATCATGCCCTACAACAAGGCTGCTGAATCCTCCAACAAGTTCCTTAAGGATGCTGCTGAATATGATGCATCAGGCTGCTATGTAATGGACTGGGCAACTAACTATCAGCCGAACTCTGACGAATATCGTAAGGCTCTCGTATCTGCTCTCAACAGCTACTGCGCTGATCAGTCAGATGCTAACTGGGATGGCGTTAAGTCCGCTATGATCGATGGATGGGCTACTCAGTATGCAACTGCTAACAGCTAAGTTTAACTGAATAATTAAGCAATCATGCCTTAATGTAAAGGGCGGGCAGAGCGCCCGCCTTTTACTGACCTAGCATAATTCAAACAGAATTTGTGCGGTCGCTATCAAACCAAGGGAGATGATTTCTTGACGAATGCTAATCTCAATAATAATCCCGTGCCAGAGGAAAGCAATGCAGCTGCGCCAGAGGAAAGCAAGGCAGCTGAGTCTGAGGAAAGCAAGGCAGCCGAGTCTCAGAGCGAAATGACCGATGATAATATAGCGGAGCATTTCGTGAAAAGTACAGCAGCACCTTCCCCCGTCACAAGAAAACGCCGTCTTTTTAATACCGGCAGTACCTATACGCTTCGCAGACCGCTGCGCAAGTGGTTCTGGCTGTTCCTGCTCCCGGTCACCTCGGCGTTCGCTATCGGCTTTGTATGGCCGTTCATTCAGGGCATATATCTGTCCTTCTGTAAGTTCAAAATAGTTTCCAAGACTACATTCGTAGGTGTGGATAACTACGGCAGAGCATTTTCCGACCAGAGCTTTGTCCGTTCGTTCTGGTATACCGCTTTGTTTGCCGTCGTAAGCCTTATCATTATCAATGTTCTGGCGTTTGCCGTTGCGCTCGCTCTGACGCAAAGCATACGGGGCAGTAATATTTTCCGAACGGTATTCTTCATGCCGAACCTCATCGGCGGTATCGTTCTCGGTTATCTTTGGTCAATGATCTTTGACGGTATCCTTTCACAGTTCGGTACCTCTATCATCCAGAACGAGACCTGGGGCTTCTGGGGTCTTATTATAGTAGTCAGCTGGCAGCAGATAGGTTATATGATGATTATTTATATAGCCGGACTGAACGCTATCCCCGAGGATATGCTCGAGGCTGCCAAGATCGACGGCGCTAACTATTTCCAGACCCTGTTCAGAGTAATTATCCCGAATGTAATGCCGTCAATTACGATTTGTACATTCCTTTCACTTACAAACGGCTTCAAGCTCTTCGACCAGAACCTCGCTCTTACAGGCGGTCTTCCGATCACCACAGAGAACGGCGTTGCTATCAAGCATACAGAGCTTCTTGCACTCAATATCTACAATACCTTCTATAATAACAACAGCTCGTTTGCCCGCGGTACAGCTCAGGCGAAGGCAGTTATGTTCTTCATCCTTGTTGCTGCGCTCGGTCTCATTCAGCTCGGTATTACCCGTAAGAAGGAGGTGCAGCAGTAATCATGGCTAAAGCAAAAAATGATATGGAATTTTCTGAGGCGAAAAAGGTTATTACGGTCAACGATATCGACCCTAATATTCTCAAGGACGCCCAGAAAAAGCACAGAACAAAGAAAGGTCTTGTGCTGACGATAATCCTTTCGATAATCAGCCTGGTCTATGTATTCCCTGTTGCAGCGGTTCTTATAAACTCATTCAAGACCAATACATACGTAAAGACCGATACCTTCCGCCTTCCCATCAATGATGCTCAGCATGAGAATATCTGGGCAGGCTTCAACAACTTCACAAAGGGTATGACCTTCGGTGATTATCCCTTTATCAACAGTGTTATCAACAGTCTTATCATTACGCTGATATCTGCGGCTCTTATTGTAATATGCACCTCGATGGCTGCATGGTATATTGCCCGTGTAAATTCCATCTTCTGCAAGATCATCTATTACCTCTGCGTATTCTCGATGGTCGTAACGTTACAGATGGTAATGTACACCCTCTCCAAAACCGCAGATACCCTCAAACTGAATACCCCGTGGACAATACCTATCGTTTACCTCGGATTCGGCGCAGGACTTGCGATATTCATGTTCGTAGGATTTGTAAAATCCATACCGATCGAGATCGAGGAAGCAGCAGCTATCGACGGCTGCGGTCCTGTAAGAACCTTCTTCCAGGTCGTATTTCCGATGCTCCGTCCTACAATGATCTCTGTAGGCATCCTTGAGATCATGTGGATCTGGAATGACTATCTTCTCCCGTACCTTGTACTCGATATCAACAAGTACAGAACGATACCGATCCATATCCAGTATCTTAAAGGAAGCTATGGTCAGGTCGATCTCGGTGCAACAATGGCGCTCCTCCTGTTGAGCATCATCCCCATAATTATATTCTATCTGTTCTGCCAGAAATATATTATCAAGGGTGTTGCAGCCGGAGCTGTCAAGGGCTGATATCATATCAACCGACACATATCAAAAAAATATCCCGGTACTCTGCTTTTACGGAGTACCGGAATTTTTTTGTCTCAAAATAAATACCGCACAAGTCCGTCGGGCGGTCTTTGTGCGGTGCTGATTCAGTTTATCATTTCCAGAGGAAAGCTACAAGCGTACATACCAAAGCGGCAATGAATATCATTCCTGCGCCGATGCTGCTGAATACTATCGTCAGTATTTTTGCTGTATTATCACCGAGAAGAAGGACGGACTTCGGATTCTGAGGATCATACATCAGACTGATCTCCTGCCCCTTTGAATATTTCGGCGTACCGGTGCCGAATGGATATGTAAGTGTGACTGACTGTCCTGATGATGTTGTGAATTGTATTACAGGGTGCCAGTATGAATATCTGGCGTCTGTGCAGCTTTTATGTACATTGTCAATAACGGTGCCGATCGCTTTTGATCTGCATAGCTGACGTTTTTTTCTTACTGAGGAGGATATTCCGATACCGATCAGGAGAAAAATAAGACCGAGACCGCCGAATATCCCTCCGAATATCAAAAGAAATAATGTTTTATCATCCATTTTTAATTCTCCGTAACATAGTGTGAAATTATGGTAAGTTCAGGCTGTTATCACAGGCTGCGTAAAGGTTAAGATCCCATGCCGGGATATATGGGTGCTTGCGAAGGTAAAGCCGGTATGAAGGCTCGATATCGTGCAGCTGCAATATCAGGGAGAAAAGATCCTCGCTGCGGTGATATGCGGCAATATTCAGCTTTGGCTTGTCGCGCTGTATTGTCTTTATCCCGCCGAGGAGAGCCTGACGCTCGCATCCTTCGACATCCATTTTTATATAGCTTACCCGCCGCACCGCATACAGGGTATCAATGCAGGTGACAGCAAGCATTTCCTTTCCGCCGCTTTGTACCGATGAACCCCGCCCGAGGGAAGAGTCAAACGGGATATCCCTGTCCTCGCTCCATATGCCCATGCGGTAAAGACGGATATTGTGCATATTGAGAGTATGTGTCTTCAGCTTTGAAAAGGTTTTCCTGTCCGGCTCGAGGGCGGTTATGTGCCGGTAATTTCCCCCGGAATAATGCAGGAATTCGTCTATGGTATCACCCCGGTAGGCGCCGAGGTCGAGGTATGTCTCGCCTTCCGACAGGGGGATAAGCTTTCTGAATACCTCATCCTTATCGCTGCAGCACCGGCTGAGGTATTGAAGCCCGCCTGTCAGCTTATAGCAGACCATGCTTTCAAAAACAAAGCGTGACTGCTCGTCAGAAAGCAGGGAATAAGCCCGCTCTATATCGCTGCGGTTTTCCTCATAGAAGGCTTTGCTCCAGTAATTATCGCCGTAAACGGGAACATCCGCCGCGAGGACGGTATGCCTCCGGGCAAGGGAGAAAATATGCTCCATGACCTCCGGTATTGAGGTGCCGAAGGCGATTATAATAATGAGATCGGGAAAGATCTGTTCAAGCTCGGAAATACGCCTGACGGTGAAGCCGTGGAAGCTTTGTCCCCGGACAAAATCATCACTTGCGGCGATACCGCTGACCGGTATCCCGTAAAGGTTCAGCTGAGCGATGATCTTATCCGCGCCGTTGCCCATGCCGTAGATCACGACCGGACGTTTTTCCTCCTTTAGCCGGTTATAGATATCATTTACTGGAATAAGCATTACTTGATATACATGGAAATGTCGAATGCCTTTACCGAGTGGGTGAGGGCGCCGACCGAGATTATGTCAACTCCGCTTTCGGCAACAGCGCGCAGAGTTTCGTCCGTAATTCCGCCGGAAGCTTCAAGAAGTGCGCGGCCGTTGTTTATGGAAACGGCTTCCTTCATTGTTTCGGGCGACATATTGTCGAGCATGATAACATCGGCTCCGGCAGCTAAAGCCTCACGAAGCTCGTCAAGGTTACGTGTTTCGACCTCTATCTTTGTCATATGACCGACCCTGGTGCGAAGCTTTGTTATGGCTGCGGTTATCCCGCCGGCAGCGTCGATATGGTTATCCTTCAACATAGCCGCATCGGAAAGGTTGTAGCGGTGATTGCGGGCGCCGCCGCACATTACGGCATATTTCTGGAGCGGACGAAGCCCGGGGAGGGTCTTTCTGGTATCTGCGATGGATGCCTTAGTACCCTCGACGATCTTTACATATTTATTGGCGGCAGTTGCGATGCCGCTCATATGCTGGATAAGGTTGAGGGCTGTTCTTTCTCCTTTGAGCAGGACGGCTGTCTTTCCGTGCAGGCGCATGATATCATCGCCGTATTTTACGGTTTCACCGTCTGCTTTGAGTATCTCGATATCTGTGGAGGGGTCAAGCATGGTAAAGACCCTTGCGGCGACCTCCGTGCCGCAGACGATACCGTCCGCCTTTGCCATAAGTCTGCCCTCGCCCTGCTGATCAGCGGGGATAAGATAGTCGGTGGTGACATCACAGTAATTGATATCCTCCCTCAGCGCATTGGCGATAAGCTCTTCAACGTAGAATTTATTAAGTATCATAATGGGTCACTCCGTTTCTGTTTTATTTTTAACGACTTCTCTGAGGATGATAGCCGCGACGGTCGCAAGACTTCTCGCTTCGACAAAATCACGGTTCACGGCATAGCCTCCGCTGATGATCTCGCTGAGTATTTCCGTTATGCGTTCAAGGCTTGCCGGAGCGGCGTCATGGTTCGGGATAACGAAATGGACATTCTGGATTATCTTTCTTATTTCGGTGCGGAAGCCGTGGGGAAGTGGCTTTCCGCTGAGATCCTCATGTTCCTCAAAGGGAGGGAAGGGCGCGGCAGAATCGGTTTCCCTGCGCTTCATGATATCCTCGGCGGCGCGTCTTGAAAATACCAGGGCTTCAAGAAGAGAATTGCTTGCAAGACGGTTAGCGCCGTGTACGCCCGTATGGGAACATTCTCCTGCGGCATAAAGCCTGTCTACGGTAGTGCGCGCATTAAGGTCAACATCAATACCGCCCATAAGGTAATGCTGGCAGGGGAAAACAGGGATACGATCCTTTGTGATATCAATATTTTCCTTGAGGCAGTTTTCGTATATCATCGGGAAACGGTTCCTGACGAAATCCGGATCCTTATATGTAATATCAAGGTAGAATTTTTCACTGTTTGTAGCTATGGATTCCTGCATGATGGCATTGGAAACGACATCACGGGGTGCAAGGTGGCCGCGGGGGTCATATTTTTCCGCGAAGCGTTCACCGTTGCAGTTGAGCAGTATAGCGCCCTCTCCGCGTACAGCCTCGCTGATAAGGAAGCGCTCGCGGTCATTTTCCGCAGCGAAGGCTGTGGGATGGAACTGTATCCAGCTCAGGTGCTTTATTTTTGCGCCGAGCATAAATGCCAGTGTTATACCGTCGCCGGTAGCTATTGCGGAATTGGTAGTATACTGATAGACCCTGCCGATACCGCCTGACGCCATTATGCAGTAGCGTGCGGCAACGACCTGAGATTTTCCTGAGGGAAGTATAAGTCCGGCAAGGAAGCCGTCCCCGGATCTGTCAAGCTTATACAACAGGGTATTTTCACAAATATCGACATTCGGATGTTTTTTCACCTGTAAAAGAAGGGCATCGACAATAGCCTTTCCGGTCGAATCCTTATGGTGAACTATCCTGTGGCGCGAATGGCCTGCCTCGAGGGTCTTTTGCATTTCGCCGTTTTCGTCAAGGTCAAAATCGACGCCAAGCTCCCTGATTTTCAGCACGTCCCCGGGACCTTCCTTTACAAGCACCTCGACAGCATCTGCATTATTCTTGTTTTTTCCTGCCGTAAGCGTATCGGCGATATGCAGGGCGAAATCGTCGTTGATCTTATCAAGTACGCAGGCTACGCCGCCCTGTGCAAGAGAGCTGTTTGACAGGGTAAGCTCGCGCTTTGATATCAGCAGCACCCGCACATCCTCCGGGAACTGCAGTGCCCCGTAAAGGCCTGCTGCCCCTGTGCCTACGATCAGTACATCATATTCCTTATTCATAGTCAAGACCTCTTTTTCAGTCTACAGATTTTGCTTTCCGGTATCAGTTTCACCGCACAATACCGCAGCTGCAAACAAAATACCATACTTATTCTATTGTAGCATAAATCAAAGCCTTATTCAATCGCCGCAGACGATTATTTTTTCATGAAGACAATTATTTTTTCAAAATTTACAAAAAATTCCCCGGAACATTTCTGCTCCGGGGATATGGTTATTTAGTCACGTTAACTGCAAATGCCTTTTCGGTCGTTCTGCCGTCGGCGTCCATTACTACTGATTTAACATCATAGCTTGTTGCACTGCCGGGCTTGAAGGCTGCGCTCTTTGTTGTATATGCGGGCTTCATTTCCGTCCATGTGCTGTTTTTGTAGTAGAATGCATATTTGTAGCCTTTTGCACCGCCGCTTGCCGCGCCCTTGAGGACTATCTTTTCACCGACCTTGACGGTTTCGGCATTGATCGTGGTCTTGTTTTTCAGCGGTGTCTTTACATCAACGGTAAAGGTTTTGGATTTGATTTTTCCGGTACCGTCCTTGACGTTTATCATTATGTCATACTTTACTGCCTTTCCGGGGATAAAGCTGCCTGTGCTTTGTGTGCCGTACTTCTTGCCGATCTTCGTCCATGTATCGGACGTGGATTTCTTATACATCAGGGCGTAGGTATAGGGTGCTGTGCCGCCCAAAGCTTTTGCGTTCAGGGTTATCGGTTCACCGACTGTGGCGGTGGTTTCGATAGTGGAGACGTTTTTCAGCGGAAAAACTTTGGCTATAAATGTAAAACTGTTTTCTTTAGCATAGGTTTCGGCATATGAACCCTTTTTGCCATAAATCGTAAATCCTTCAACCTGAATCGGTTTGTCCTCCCGAATATCAAAATTCCAAAAATATCCAAGCGAATAATCACCAATACTTGTCACGCTGTCAGGAATTGTTATGCTTGTCAGGCTTTTGCAGCCGCTAAATGCGTATTCGCCAATACTTGTCACGCTGTCCGGGATAGTTACGCTTGTCAGGCTTGTGCAGTTTTCAAATGCCCAATCTTCAATACTTGTCACGCTGTCCGGGATTGAATATGATCCTGTTTTTCCTTTGGGACATTTTGATAACGCTGATTTATTCTTATCGAACAGCACACCATCCTGTGAAGAGAATACAGAATTATTACTATCTACAATAATATTTGTCAGACTATCAATTAGTAAGAAATCACCATTAATTCTCGTCACGCTGTCCGGGATAATTAAACTTGTCAGATTGGTACAGCCGGAAAATGCATTGTATCCAATACTTGGCGCACCATTTCCAATAGTAATGCTTGTCAGGCTTGTACAGTCCTCAAATGCGCTTTCACCAATACTTGTCACGCTGTCCGGAATAGTTACACTTGTCAGGCTTGTGCAGTCTTCAAATGCGCCGCCGCCAATACTTGTCACGCTGTCCGGGATAGTTATGCTTGTCAGGCTTGTGCAGACGCTAAATGCGTTTTCGCCAATACTTGTCACGCTGTCCGGGATATTTATGCTTGTCAAGCCGGTGCAGCCTTCAAATACGATGTCGCCAATACTTGTCACGCCGTTACCAATCGTAACACTTGTCAGCCTTGTGCAGTCGCAAAATGCGCCTTCACCAATACTTGTCACGCTGTTACCAATCGTAACGCTTGTCAGGCTTTCGCAGTTGCAAAATGCTTTATAGCCAATACTTGTCACGCTGTCCGGGATAGTTACGCTTGTCAGGCTTGTGCAGGCGGAAAATGCTCTGTCGCCAATACTTGTCACGCTGTCCGGGATAGTTATGCTTGTCAGGCTTGTGCAGTCTTCAAATGCGAAGTTGCCAATACTTGTCACGCTGTCCGGGATAGTTACGCTTGTCAGGCTTGTGCAGCCGCTAAATGCGTATTCGCCAATACTTGTCACGCTGTCCGGGATAGTTATGCTTGTCAGGCTTGTGCAGTCGCTAAATGCGTTTTCGCCAATACTTGTCACGCTGTCCGGAATAGTTATGCTTGTCAGGCTTGCTTGTCAGGCTTGTGCAGCCCTCAAATGCGCCGTAGCCAATACTTGTCACGCTGTTACCAATCGTAACACTTGTCAAACCGGTGCAGTTGTAAAATGCATCTTCACCAATACTTGTTACTTTTTTTCCATTAATAGAAGTAGGTATAGCCAATCTGCTGGCTGAGCCGGTATACCTGACAATGCTTACGGTTTCGTCTTCATTGACCTGATACTCATAATCACCATAGGTTATCGTATCCGCAGCATTTGCAGTAAAGCCGCTGTCAGGTGCCACTGCCGGCAAAGCCACACCCGCGCCGCCGACAAGAGCCGCACAAAGCGCAATGGAAAACATTTTTTTCAAAAGATTGATCATTATTTTATCCTCCTCGATATTATAATTTAAATTTATTTGTGTAATATTATAACATATATTTTTAAGAATGTAAAGTTTTTTACGGCATTTTTATACAAAAACGGTCAGCAAAAAATCCCCGCCTACGACCCGAAGCCGCAAACGGGGAATACCTTCTTAATTTATACGCGGAGCGTGACAACAACTCCACACTCCTGACGTGCTCAAATTCCGTTTTCTGTAATTATTGTATAACGTGAAAAAGTATGTTATCATATAAAAGGATAGGGGTGGTCTGATGAAAAGGATTATTTCAGTAATACTGGTGTGTGCGGCGCTGATACTGCCTTCGGCATCTGTTCCGGTCAGGGCTGAGGGGCTTATGCCGGCGCTGAGCAGGGAGCTTGTGAATCTGTATCCGTCACAAAGCTTCCGGCTGACGGTGACGGATACTAAACATTCATATACATTGACAAGCGCGGATGAAAATGTCGTGTGTGTGGATGAGGAGGGCGTGCTCCATGCCGTCGGCGTCGGAATAACGGAGGTCACCTGCCGGTTTGCTTCGGGCGGAACATCTGTATGCACCGTAAATGTTAAGGAGGGGAATCCTCCCGAAATGGTGAAGCTTTCCCAGCAGTCAATGACACTCGTTCAGGGCGAGACGGAGCTTTTGAAATCTGCGGTGTATCCCGATAAAGGAAATCCATACAGGTTCTATACCAGCTCCGATGAGGATATCGCAAGGGTAGATCAGGATGGAAATATCGAGGCTGTAAAACCGGGCACTGCGGTCATAACGGTCGAATCTGAAAGCTCGGCTGTGTCGTCATCATGCATAGTAAGGGTAATATCCTCCTCCGGAGAGAATATTTTCGGCTCGGATATCAGCGGCGTACTATATAATGTTACCGGCGAGCGCCTCACAGGGACAAAACTGGAGCTAAAGGGCAGTATTTCATCTTCTGAGGCTGCTACGGACGATCAGGGCAGGTTCTGCTTTACGGATGTGAGCACCGGCAGCTATTTGCTTACCGTCCTTCCGAACGGAACGGATAACGCTTCGGTCTCGGCTAATGTAAATATCAACAGCACAGATATAAGGCTGAACTGTATTTTATCTGATAATGCGCTTACGGTGCTGTACGGCTCGGGGCTTTCATCGGGCATTATGGTGTCCGATATTGTCCTGATATCGCCGTCGGCAGATCTGAGCATCGGGGATAAGTATGACCTGCCCTATACTGTATATCCGTCTCAGGCGAGCGGTGCGGAGCTGAAATTTTCTACATCGGCTCCGGAGGTCGCACAGGTCGATGCCTCCGGCAGGATAACGGCAGTGGGCGAGGGCACGGCATTTGTCAGCATCTCTGACAAGGACGGCAGGATAATGAAAAAATGTACCGTCCATGTCAGCCAGGGCGGTATCGGCAGCTTTGCATGGGCGATAATTTTCCTGCAGATATTTATTATCCTCCTGCTTTTTGCGATACTTGTGAGGAAACAGGAGAATAAGATCCCCGCACGCAGCGATGCGGATGAAGAGCATACATAGTATTATATATAAGGAGTGACTAACTATGACAAAAAAGCTGAAATTATATCTTGTAAGGTTCTGTATAAAGATCATAGCTATTCTGTTCCTTATGGTGTTCTACATCACCGACAAGCAGGGGATGACGGAATTCCTGACAAGAGGCATAATATGGAAAATATCTCCGCTTCATATCATATGGGCATTTTTTATGATCATTATGATACTGCATCTGTTCCCGAACGATTTGCGCTCGATGGCTCTGCTGAAATCCAAGGAAAAGAAATATATCCCTGTCGAGAATTATTCGGAATTTGATCTTTTGAAATACGTCAATGACCAGAACCGTAAGGCATGGATAGTAATGCTTGTCTGGCTGCTGTTCAACAGTGTTTTCGCTCTGATATATCTGTTGGGATTAATAGGAGAAGCGGAGCTGCTGCTGCTTTCGGGATTTTATTTGATATGCGATTATATATGCATATTGTTTTACTGTCCGTTCCGCTCCAAGATAATGAAAAACAAATGCTGTGTAAACTGCCGCATCTATGACTGGGGACATTTTATGATGTTCACGCCTATGCTTTTCATCAAGAATTTTTTCTCCTGGAGCCTGTTTTTTACATCCCTTGTCGTTCTGATACGCTGGGAGCTGATATATGTCAAGCACCCCGAAAGATTCTGGTCGGGATCAAATAAGGTACTGAAATGTGAAAACTGCAAGGATAAAACGTGCAAATTCAAGCATTGACAAATTATTCGGAAAAAATATATCCCCCGTGAATCACAATGTCATTAATTAAAGGCAATACCGCACAAAGATGTAGTGCTAAGCCGTAAGGCGTTCTTTGTGCGGTGTTGCCTCAAGTCTTTCTGTCACTGCCTTGCGGGCGGAGTGCCTCCGCTGTCAATTCGCGGTGCGTGCCCGCACTGGGCAATTCGCGGGGGTCGCTGCGCTACGCTCCGCTCTGCACTCATACCGAACATTCGTAACTCGCGGTCTTTAC
>CADCGS010000065.1 GCA_902801055.1 uncultured Ruminococcus sp.
AGCATCGTGAGATGTTCAGCTTGGCAGTACTAATAGGTCGAGGGCTTGACCAAGTGTTCTTGGTACTTTGTCTTGATTTATTCAGTTTTCAGGGTGTGATATGCACCATTAGCTCAGTTGGTAGAGCACCTGACTCTTAATCAGGGTGTCCCGGGTTCGAGTCCCTGATGGTGCACCAAAGGTTCGGAGGCAGGAATGACCTCCGAACCACATATATGGCTCGTTGGTCAAGCGGTTAAGACACCGGCCTCTCACGCCGGTAACGGGGGTTCGATTCCCCCACGAGTCACTTTAAATCATCCTGAGTTAAAAGAGTGAGAGCAGTAATAAGCTTCAAATAGGATGGAATCGAACCCGCGAGGGTCTGAGCGTAAAAAAAAGTTCCAGTGGAACATTTTTAGCGAAGAGCGGCGCAGCACGCAAGTGCAAGCCATCAAAGGCGAAGCCTTTGGTCGATTCCCCCACGAGTCACTTAAAACTCTGTAAAAGCAAATTACGGTTCATGCCGTGATATAGTTGGTGTTGATGGCGTCGAGGGTCCACCCGTTCCCATGCCGAACACGGAAGTTAAGCTCGATAGCGCCGAAGATACTTGGTTGGTGACGACCCGGGAAAATAGGAAGATGCCAACACAATGAAAACAGTCGTTTATACGGCTGTTTTTTCTTTTATCTACATTAAAATCAACTCTACTGCAGGTTGAATGCTCCCCGTTCAACCGCCGGTATGTGGTTTTCAGGTGCATTAATGCTTATAATGGATACAGAAAGGAGGTCAGACATAATGGATCAGATAAAGATCGGAAGATTTATTGCACAAAAGAGAAAAGAACACAAAATGACCCAGGTACAGCTTGCGGAAAAGCTTGGCATTACTGACCGGGCAGTCTCCAAATGGGAAACAGGAAAATCCCTGCCGGATGCTTCGATCATGCTTGAGCTTTGTGAGCTGCTTGGTATCACAGTCAACGATTTACTTAACGGGGAGGAAGTAACTATGAAAAACTATAATGTAACATTGGAAAAAAATTTGCTCGATATGGTAAGACAAAAGGAGGAGGCCGACAAAAGACTTCTGATTCTTGAGATAGTCATTGGAGTTATTGCCATGATATTCTTATTCACTTTGATAGGATTAGCCGCTTTCATAGAAATGCAGGATTGGCTCCGGTATGCTCTGATCATATTTGGATTTGTAGTATTCATTATTGCGGTGAATTTTTGTCTGAAGATAGAGCAGGTCGCAGGATATTATGAATGTGCAAAATGCGGACATAAATATGTTCCGACATACGGAAGTGTATTTTTTGCTACACACATGGGCAGGACACGCTATATGAAATGTCCCGAGTGCGGAAAGAGATCATGGCAGAAGAAGGTCATAAGCCGTTGATCTGAAAAAAAAAAATAATCCCGAAAGCGGTTATGTGGCTTTCGGGATTATTTATTTTGTAACATCAGATCATTATAGTATCGTTGCAGATGTATAGTTGCAGATGCATTGTTGTAGTTTTAGAATGTAAAAAAATGTATTATCAGGAAATTATTATCAGGTATTATTATGTAGTATTTGTAGTATTTGTTGTATTTATTGTATTATGTTTTATTATGCAGTGTTATGTTGTATTATGTTGTATTATGTTGTTTTATGTTCCGTATCAGATCCATCGGAGAAAAAATTGCGGGTGCAGGGCGGTCGACCGTCCTGCCGAGGTCCGGGCGAGCAGCCCGGGCGGGTTTGGGCGGCAGCCCAACAAGAGGGTCAGACTTTGGTGGTTGCGGTCGTGACAACGCTCTTGCCGGAGAAGATGTTGACGTTGGCGCCGTTTTTGAGTAATAATGTGGCGTTTCTGGCGCCGACTATTACCGGCTTGTTCAGGGCAAGACAAACTATAGCGGCGTGAGAATCTTCACCGTCAACCTCGGTTATGATGCCGGCACATTTCTTCATTACCGGAAGAAGATTGTTGTTTGTCTCCTTGATTACGAGTATTTCGCCTTCCTTGCAGTTCAGCAGAGCCTCCTCTTCGGTCTTGCATACGGAGAGATGACCGTGAGCTGAAAGATCATTTATTATCGTTCCGCCGCGGCATAAAATGTTGCCGACAAGGTGTACCTTCATCAGGTTTGTCGTTCCTGATACTCCGAGCGGTACTCCGGCTGTCAGGACAACAAGATCTCCGTTGTTCAGAAGCCCCTTCTTCTGTGCAGTTTCTATTACGTGCTCGATAAGATCATCGGTGCTGTGCTTTTCTTCGATCATTACAGGACAAACACCCCACGACATATTTGTCTGCCGCCATACATTTTCACTCGGTGTGCCGCTGATTATCGGACATTCCGGACGGTATTTTGAAAGCATACGGCTGGTGCTTCCGCTTTTGGAGACGGTTATGATAGCGGCAGCGCCCAGATCATGCGCTGTCGTACAGGTCGCATGGGATATGGCTGAGGTTACGTCGGGTCTTTCACTTATATCAAGCTTGTTGAACCGATCAATATAATTTATATTTTTTTCGGTCGTTTCTGCAATATTAGCCATCGTCTTTACTGCCTCAACAGGATATGCGCCGGCAGCTGTCTCGCCGGAAAGCATGATAACACTCGTTCCGTCATATATGGCATTAGCTACATCGGTCGTCTCTGCTCGCGTCGGTCGGGGATTCTTTATCATTGAATCAAGCATCTGGGTCGCTGTGATGACCGGCTTGTCCGAATTTCTCGTTTTACGGATCAGCATTTTCTGAATGATCGGTATTTCTTCAAAGGGTATCTCTACTCCGAGATCTCCTCTTGCAACCATTATACCGTCTGAGACCCTGAGTATATCGTCTATATTATTAACGCCGTCTTTGTTTTCGATCTTTGCGATTATGCGGATATCCTCGCCGCCGTTCTGATCGAGAAAGCTTATCATTTCATTCAGGTCGTCTGCGCTCCTTGTGAAGGATGCCGCTACAAAATCAACATCCTGCTCAATGCCGAATTTCAGATCCTCTTTGTCCCTTTCACTCAGGAAGGGCAGGGAAAGAGTGATGTCCGGTACATTAATGCCCTTGTGTGAGGATACCGGGCCGCCGTTTTTGACAACACAGTTTATCTCCGTTTCGGTCTTGCTTTTGACCTCCAATTCGATAAGACCATCGTCTATCAGTATTTTTGTGCCGATATCGACATCACCGGGAAGCCCCTCAAATGTAATCGAGCAGTGTTCCCTGTCGCCGTCACACGGAACAGTCGTAAGTGTAAATTGCTGACCGTTTTCGAGAATGACCTTTTCCGGGAAATTGCCTGTCCTGATTTCAGGCCCCTTTGTATCGAGAAGTATAGCGACCGGCAGATCAAGCTCACTGCGTATTTTTTTGAGCTTCTCTATTTTCTGTCGGTGCTCGTCATGCGTACCGTGGGACATATTTATCCTCGCAACATCCATTCCGGAGAGGATGAGCTGGCGAAGGATATCCTCGTCCTCGGTTGACGGGCCAAGTGTGCATATGATTTTTGTTTTTCTCATGATATTCTCTCCTGTTAAAGTGAACTATAATATTATCATACAACATAAGCATCACTTTTACAAGGAAAAATTAGAATTGTATTTTTTAACATACAAAAATATTATCAGATTTGTTATAATTTGATAAAAAATCTGTTGGCTATTTACAAAATATTTGCTTTATGGTACAATAGTAGTATTAAGGCAACACCGCACAAAGACCGCCTATCGGATTAGCACCATATCTGCTTTCCCTTTTTTCCGTCATTTAGCACAAAACTTGCTTGATAACCGATTAGGGTAACGACGCTCGTTTTGCATATTCTGACGAAAAAACAGGCGTCGCATCTGCGGCACTATCTTTGTGCGGTATTGCCTTAATTCTGTTTTTTGAGATTTTTAATACAATTATTATACGGATGGAGATGGTAAAGGTGCAGAATGAATATTTACTACAAAATGAACATTTTTTCAATATTACGGAGGAATTAAGAAATCTTAGCAAATTATGTCAGAAGAACGGAGCAATAGATAAGGATCTGTATAGAAAATATGATGTCAAGCGCGGACTTCGCGATCTCAACGGCAAGGGCGTGCTTGCGGGTCTTACGGAGATATCCGAGATCTGTTCATCAGTGACCGTTGACGGCGTAACCAAGCCCTGCGACGGTAAGCTTTACTATCGCGGCATAGATGTTGAGGATATAGTTAAGGGATTTATTGACGACAACCGTTTCGGATTTGAAGAGGTAGTATATCTTCTTCTTTTCGGTGAGCTTCCGGGCGCTGATGATCTTGAACAGATCAAGCGGCTGCTTGCCACGTACCGTGATCTTCCCCAGAGCTTCCCGAGGGATATCATTCTCAAAGCGCCGAGTATGGATATGATGAACGGTCTTGCCAGAAGCGTTCTGACGCTTTATTCATATGACCCGAACCCGGACGATACCAGCATACCGAACGTACTGCGCCAGTGCCTGCAGCTTATTGCGCTGTTCCCGGTGCTTTCGGTATATTGCTACAGGGCGTACAGTCATTATTATCTGCGCGACAGCCTGTTCATACATTCCCCGCAGGCAGAGCTTTCCACAGCCGAGAACATACTCTATATGCTGCGTCCGGATTCAAAATACACCGAGCTTGAAGCAAAGCTGCTTGATATGTCGCTTGTACTCCATGCGGAGCACGGCGGAGGAAACAATTCAAGCTTTACGACGCACGTAGTATCATCATCGGGCACAGATACATATTCCGCGATAGCGGCGGCACTCGGTTCTCTGAAAGGGCCGAAGCATGGCGGCGCGAATATCAAGGTCGTAAAGATGTTTGACGATATGCAGCAGAATATTTCCGACTATACTGACGAGGATGAAGTAAGGCAATACCTGAAAAAGCTCCTTCACGGCGAAGTCTTTGACCACGCCGGGCTGATATACGGTATGGGTCATGCTGTATATTCGATATCCGACCCGAGAGCGAGGGTATTCAAATCATTTGTCGAGAAGCTTTCCGTAGAAAAGGGTAAGGAAAAGGAATTCGCTCTGTATTCGCTTATCGAGCGTCTTGCTCCGGAGGTAATAGCGGAGGAGCGCCGCATATACAAGGGCGTCAGCGCAAACGTGGATTTCTACAGCGGATTTGTTTACAATATGCTTGGTCTGCCGACGCAGCTTTTTACGCCGATATTTGCTATAGCACGAATTGCCGGCTGGTCAGCTCACCGCATCGAGGAGCTTGTCAACCCGAGCAAGATAATCCGTCCCGCATATATGAATGTACACGACCGTATGCCGTACCTGCCGCTTTCGGACAGATAAATGAAAGAAAAACTCCGCTTGCACGAAAAAGGCGGAGTTTTGATCATTCTATTGACAATTATTTTTGTATATCATAAGATAATAACTGCAAGGCGATCGTTCTGCGGCGCGGCAGTCCCCTTTCTGACAAAGGGGGCGAAAAACTTATAATAAAGCCCCCTTAGTTTTTTGCAAAGGGGGTGGGTGTATGATGATTACATATAGTGAGTTTATAAAAACTATCGGTGTCATTATTGCCATCACCGGTGTTGCCTAAGGTATGCCATTGTACCGTCAGTGAGCTTGAAATAAGTGCGTTCATAAGTGAGATTACCAAGAGAAGTAACGACTGTTCTCGGAACATTTCTTTGCTTAACAGTGACACCGTCAAGCTTTCTCTCTTTTTTGGCGCTCAAGACAGCCTGATCGACCTCACTGACCGCTGCCGAAAGAAGCTCCAACGTCCCTTCTTTTAGCACTGACATCAAAGATTCAGCTGTTTCACCAATATCTGATATACCATTTTCGTAGATATTTATTAAAATATCTTCTACCACTTTTTCTGCAACCTGTGTTATAATTGTTTTCATGGAGAATCACCCTTCCGTGTGGATTTTGTTTTTAGAGCAAACAAATTATAACACGATTTGGTGCTTCTCCATAATTTTTTTATTTTTTCCCGCCCCGCGGGCGGGAAAAGGCAACCTTGCTCCAATTAAAACTCCCAGAATTATTTTACACTAACATAGTCTCGACAGAAAATCTCTGTCAGCCTGATTTGGTTTACCTTGTGAACTAAAAACAAGATATCTCTGACACACTCGGCTTGGTTGCCGGGTGTTTTATTTTGGAGTCATTATTTTTCTTGATATATGCGGTGTTGCCTCAATTTATTATCGACCTCTTTCAGATAATGATTAAATATAGGCAATACCGCAGGCTTCTCTGCGGTCATTGATGACCCCTGATATCCAAAATTGTAGCACGTTTAGTTGAATAATACAACATTTTGTTTTACTGCCGTCATATTTTTCCGGTTATTACAGTAAGATTTCCCGTGTTATGATCCCGTTCTTCTGTTGGCTGATAACCGCGATCTGAAAATCATCCTCATAGATGATCTCGCCGGGCTCTTCCTCACATTCTGAAATATACAGCTTTACACCGTACTTTTTCAGCATCTGGCGGTAAAAGGTCATTTCCTCATAGATCCTTTTGCCCTCGGCAGTATCCTTGAACCATGTTACCGCATGATCAGGATTGCCTTTTTCGTAAAACGGCGGAACGGGCAGAGCTTTTTCAAAGTATTTACGGTTTTCCCAATATTCCTTTTCCTCTTCATCGGTAACCTTTTTTGCTTCGACAAGTCTCCACACCGCAACGAACAAGCCAACAGGCTGTTGTGTTTTGTATGCTGTATCTGCTGTATGTACACGAAAGTATTTCATAATGTCTCCTTTATGCCGGTTTATGGTGTTACCAAAGTATCATCCTTTGTTTCCGAAACGATATTATCATACATTCTGTGCGGATAAAATGACCGGTGAAATTCCGTTATGATCATTTCGCATTGAAATTCATCCAGCCTGACATCAATATGTGATTCTTTTCCGTCAGATTCCCTGTATATGACGCTGACATAATAATTATATTCCTGACCGGAATAAACACTGTTTTCGTATTTCTTCACTCGAACCATTTTTCTTACCATATCTTCTATGGTACTGTTTTCTACTGCGGTCACCCTGTCATTGTCGAAAATAACTGTGTAAGTACTGCCAAGATTTATACCGCTGCTGTTGATGCTGTTTGTTTTGTATGACAGCATTTTTCCCTTATTGTATGATTTTTCGATCTCCGAAAGGTTATTTGCGGTTTTGTAAAATTTTCTGACAGGCCCTCCGACATATTTGTATATCCCATAGGACATAAATGCCCCGCCGAAAAGTATTCCAAGAATCGAGTATCCCAAATAGAAATTCTTTATCGGATAAAAAACAGCGGCTATTGAACCTGCGAACAGCAGCAGTCCTATCTCTGCCAGTCCCCGATGATTGCCGTTACGGTATCTTTTTATCAGATCGTGTTTCATACCCTTTGGGCTGATCTCCTCAAAAGAATGTTTTTCCTTATATTCATAGTAGGCTGTTTTCCATTCTTTTTTGCGGTATTTTTCTCCGCTGAGAAATGACTGTATATCCTTTTCGGAGCTTCGGTCATGACGTTTTTCTTTGAAGTAAGCGTAAAGACAGAAGCCCATCATAGCAGGCGGAACAAGGATCAATATTACTAATATTTCCCAGCTGCGATAAAAATAATATACTGCGCCAAGTATAATCGCTAAAGCCACACCGCAGATAATTTCGATCTTCAGGTTTTTCTTTGAGTCAAGCATATTGTTATTTTTCATACGCTGTATTTCGTTATACTTTCCCCTGAACATATGATTCAATTGATTTCACCGCCATTAATGATGATATAGTTTTATTTTATCATTTTGATCAGAAAAGTCAATATACTTGTTCCGGCGTGCCGCCGGTGCGTGCCCGCACTGGGCAATTCACGTAATCGTTCGCTCCGCTCACTCTGCACTCGTAAGGAAGCTTTGTAACCCGCGCTCTTTAATAAAGTAGCGGGAAACAGAATGGAAAGTTTAGGTCAAGGGGCTGTCGCACAAAGAAAGAGGCAGCCCTGAATTTTTTGTAAAAAAATAACAGCCGGACTATGAAAAATCCGACTGTTGGTGTAAAAATTAAAACTCCCAGAATTATTTTACACTAACCAGTCAGATCATTTTTCATCGGTAATTCATTATAAGTATCATCCCCCCGGAGCTTAATAGCTCCGGGGTTCTTGTTATTCCGTGAAAAGTGTGATATTATAAATAACAGATTCTGATCGGAGGAATGAAACATGAAAAACGTGATCCTAATAGGAATGCCCGGCTGCGGTAAAAGTACGGTCGGCGTCGTGCTCGCAAAAACACTCGGCTACCGGTTTATGGACAGCGACCTCGTTATCCAGGAAAAGGACGGAAGGCTTCTCAGCGAGATAATCGAACAGGAGGGTCTTGACGGCTTCAATAAAATCGAAAACGAAATAAATGCATCTATCAATGTAAAAAATACTGTCATAGCTACAGGCGGCAGCGTTGTCTACGGCAGGGAAGCAATGCGCCATCTTTCGGATATAGGTACGGTCGTCTATATCCGCCTGCCGTATAAGATCATACGCAAAAGGCTCGGCGACCTGAAAAAACGCGGGGTATCTATCCGTGAGGGTCAGACCCTG
>CADCGS010000066.1 GCA_902801055.1 uncultured Ruminococcus sp.
ATGCGTCATTCTGCTTATATGCTATATTCTTCATTGCCGGAATGATAAAGAACGCTGTTGTCAATGATCCCTCAGAGGATGATGAGTATGACGAAGATGAAGATGAAACAAGCGATGCCGGTGTTATTGCTGTAAAGATCGAAGACGATGAAAAGCCGGAAAAGGCTAAGGGAAATAAAAAGTCTGAAAAAGCTGCGGAAAGCAAAGCTGCTGACAAACGCAGCTACAGAGGGCTTATTTCAACTGCGGATAATGCGGACAGCGAGCCGGCAGTAATACCGCAGGATGAGATGAAGGAGCCGGAGCCTTTCAGCGGAACGGCGCTTCGCTTTGATGATACCGTGCCCGAGGAAAGAGACGAAGCCGGGATAAAGCTGAGTGAGCCGGAGGAGGAAAAGGCAGAGCCTGTTGTAAACGGTCTGACCTTTGAAAATGTTTCCATTTTACAGCCGGAGCCGGAGAAAGCTGATGCAGAGCCGGAAAAGCCTGTCGAAGCTGTCACCTATATGCAGCCTGAGCCTGTTGCAGAAGAAATCCCCGAGCCTGTTGCCGAGCCTGTTCTGGAAAAAGCTGCTGCCGAGCCGGAGGAGGTTTCTGAGCCGGAGGAGGAGCTTTACGGCTATGACGACGATTATACAGACAATGTTTTTGCTGACGAAAACGGCGAAGTCAATTACGAGGATATCTTCAAGCTTCTCGATTCGATGAGCGAGGAAACTGCTGACGAAGATTGATATGACAATTCGCGCCGGCGTGCCTCCGCTGTCAATTCGCGCCGGCGTGCCGCCGGTGTCAGTTCGCGCCGGTCGCTCCACTTCGTTCCGCTCTGCACTCATACCGAACATTTATTACTCGCGGTCTTTACTTTATTGACAGGTGCGCCGGCGTGCCGCCGGTGTCAGTTCGCGGTGCGTGCTGACCGGATATAATTGATGAAAGAAAAAGCTTGCAAAATGGGAAATAGTGTGTTATAATAGATAAGTCTTTGAAACCGTCACTTGTGATGGGGTTCGGAGCATGGCGAAAAGCCGTACTTTGAAACGGACAGTCCTCTGCTGCGCGGGCAGCAAGAATGTCTATAATAACAGGAGGAATAAAAATGGACGCACTCAAAAAGATCGCGGAGTCATCCGTGAAGGCAGAAAAGCCGCAGTTCGAGATCGGTGATACGGTTCGTGTAAGCGTAAATATCCGTGAGGGAGACAGAGAAAGAATTCAGATGTTTGAAGGCACAGTCATTGCCAAAAGAGGCAGCGGTGTTGCCGAGACCTTTACTGTTCGCCGCCTTTCCTACGGCGTAGGCGTAGAGAGAGTATTCCCTGTGAACTCTCCTAATGTTGTTGACGTTAAGGTAGTAAGACACGGTAAGGTTCGCAGAAGCAAGCTCTATTACCTCAGAGGCAGAGTTGGTAAGGCTGCCAAGGTTAAAGAACAAATCAAATAATTACCATAGAAAAGGGACTGTATTGTCCCTTTTTTGCTATCTGTTACCGAGGTGACGGCAAAGTGAAACCAAAAGAAAAATATGCCTCATCACGGCAGCTGTATATCAGAACATCCGATACATTGTCAGCACTGAGAAGCGCAAAAGGTCTGATCTATGTCGTGCTGATCGCTGCGCTGATATTTACCGTGGTGTTTAATTCCATGTTCGGGATATACAGTATCCCCGGCGCAAGGCTGAAGGACACTGACGGTGTGGCTGTTGTGGCTGAAAAAACCAGAAAAGGCCTCAGAAACGGAGATGTCGTCATTGTGGATGACGGAAACGGCTGCTATTGCGCTGAGCTGAAAGTAACAGAGGACGGCTATTATACCGGGAGCGAGGACGAGCCTGTGCGCCTGAAAGAGGAAAATATAATCGGCAGAGCCAGATTTGTACTTCTGCCGGTAAACAGATTCGGTGATAATCCGATAAAGCTTATTGTCTGATAACCGTCCGGAACCAGAACATTATAAAAGGGGTGTTGATATATGTCTGAAAAAAAAGATATTTCGACAAAAGAATCAGTAACAGCTGCAGATGCAGAAAATATTGAGGATGAAGAAAACTATTCCGCGTCAGGATTCATATTTGAATGGTCAAATGCTTTTATGATCGCGCTGATAGTTGTCGTCCTGCTGCTGACATTCGTTTTCAGACAGGTGACCGTAAAGGGTACATCTATGACGGATACCCTCCAGTCCGGCGACAGACTGATAATCAACAGCTTTAACTATACTCCGAAATACGGCGATATCGTGGTTGTGACTCATGGACAAAAATATGATGATCCTATCATCAAAAGAGTTATCGCTACCGAGGGTCAGGCTCTGAATATCAATTACGATACCGGCGAGGTAAGCGTTGACGGCGTTATACTCGATGAACCCTACATAAAAGGAAAAACGATCCGCCTTAAACATCCGGTCGAAATTCCTGACAGGATCCCCGAGGGCTATGTGTTCGTAATGGGCGATAACAGGGAAGGCTCCCTCGACAGCCGCAGTACTCAGATAGGGCTGATACCTGTGGAGAATATTATAGGCAAGGCTGAACTGAGGATATTTCCGATAAACTCCTTCGGAAGTGTATACTGATCAAGGACAGCAGTTTTTCGTGCTGTATAGACTTAAGGCAACACCGCTGGGAGAACGCCTTAATGCTTAGCACCACATATGCTTGCCCTTTTTCCGTCATTCTACACAAAACTCGCTTGATAACCGTCAGGTTATTGGCTCGTTTTGCACAATCTGACGAAAAAATTGACGGCGCATCTGCGGCACTATCTTTGTGCGGTATCGCCTTAAACCTGCTTTGCAGCGTACTGTATAAATAACTGTCGGAGGGTTTTGAAAGTGTCAGAAAAGAAAGATATTTCAGCAAAAGAAATAAAAACGGCCGTAAAACTCCCGGAAGAGGATGAAGAGGTCTTTACCCTCTCAGGGCTTATCTTTGACTGGTCGAATGCTTTTATGATAGCATTGATAATCATAGTCATGCTGCTGACATTCGTATTCAGACAGGTGACCGTGAACGGTGATTCTATGAACGATACCCTGCAGTCCGGCGATAAGCTGATACTCTACAGTTTTATGTATAAGCCGCAGAATGGGGATATAGTCGTTATCTCTCACGGCAAGGATTACAGCGATCCTATCATAAAACGTGTGATAGCCGTAGAGGGACAGTCATTGAAGATAAATTACGATACGGGCGAGGTCACGCTTGACGGCGTGGTGCTCAAAGAGGATTATATCAAGGGGCTGACCAAGAGGGTGCATCCGTCGCTTGAAATACCGGATGTAATACCCGAGGGCTATGTGTTCGTAATGGGCGACAACAGGGAAAATTCTCTCGACAGCCGCAGTACCCAGATAGGTCTGATACCCGTTGAAAATATTATAGGCAAGGCGGAGCTGAGGATTTTGCCGGCAAGCTCCTTCGGAAGTGTATACTGATACAGGTGAAAGTATGGAAGAGATAAAGTCGATACAGTGGTTCCCGGGTCATATGACCAAAACCAAAAGAAAGATCATTTCCCAGCTGAAACTGATAGATGCCGTTGCGATCCTTCTGGATGCAAGGATACCTTATTCAAGCTGTAATCCCGATCTGCGCAGTATTATCAATAACAAGCCCCGTCTTGTCGTTCTTAATAAATGCGATATGGCTGACCCGGCAGAAACGAAAAAATGGCTGGCGCTTTTCCGTCAGAAAAATATTGCAGCACTGGCTCTTGACTGTAAAACAGGCAAGGGCTTAAATGCTTTTATTCCGACAGTGAAAAATGTGCTTGCCGACAGAATAAAGGCGTGGAATTCCAAGGGAATGACAGGCAGAACAATAAAGGTGATGGTCGTGGGGATACCGAATGTCGGAAAATCCTCCTTCATTAACCGTATGGCAAAACAGAACAGGGCAAAGGTCGAGGATCGTCCCGGGGTTACAAGAGGAAACCAGTGGTTCACTATCGGCAAGGGATTTGACCTTCTCGATACACCGGGTGTGCTTTGGCCTAAATTCGACGACCCGGCGGTCGGGGAAAGGCTGGCGTTTATCGGGTCGGTCAAGGATGATATACTCGATACGGAGCAGCTCTCCGGAAGACTGCTCGAATACCTGAGAGATAATTTCCCGGATTCTCTTTGTGCGCGGTATAAGCTCAATAAGGAAGAAATAATGCCGATGCAGGGATATGAAATACTTGAACAGGTCGGCAGAAAAAGAGGAATGCTCATTTCCGGCGGAGAAATTGATACCGAACGCGCAGCGGCTGCGGTGCTTGATGAATTCCGAAGTGCTGCGCTCGGCAAGCTGACAATAGACAGAGCGGAGGATCATCAGGATGTTAGAATATGAACAGCTTTATAATTCACAGGGCTACAAGGCAGTCTGCGGAGTTGATGAGGCAGGAAGAGGACCGCTCGCCGGGCCGGTATTTGCTGCGGCGGTGATACTTCCGGAGGGTCTTGAAATAGAGGGCGTTACCGATTCAAAAAAGCTTTCTGAAAAAAAGAGGGAACAGCTTTTTGATGTAATATGCGAAAAGGCTCTTGCTTATTCCATCGCAAGCGCAAGCGTTGAGGAAATAGAGGAGCTTAATATACTCCGGGCGGATATGCTGGCTATGAAGCGTGCGGTGGAGGGATTAAAGGTCAAAGCGGATTTTGCGATGATAGACGGAAACAAAACTCCGCAGCTCGATATACCCTGTGTTGCCATCGTAAAGGGAGACGCGAAAAGCGAATCTATTGCTGCGGCTTCGATACTTGCTAAGGTAAGCAGGGACAGACTTATGCTCGAAATGGCAAAAAAATATCCTGCATATAATTTTGAAAAGCATAAGGGCTATGGTACAAAGGCTCACAGAGAGGCAATACTTGAACATGGTCCATGCGAGATACATCGTATGTCATTTCTGAAAAAACTGTATGGAGGAAATAAATGAGCGGCAAGATAGATGTACATAGAATAGGCTGCACCGGTGAAAATATTGCGGCAAATATGCTTGTCAAAAAGGGATTTGAGATAGTGTGCCGTAATTACCATACAAGATACGGCGAAATTGACATAATCGCCCGGAACGAAAAGTATATTGTTTTTGCGGAGGTCAAGACAAGGCATACTATGTCCAAGCGAAGCGGGGTACAGGCTGTCACTTTGACGAAACAGCGGAGAATAATACTTTCGGCTCTTTACTGGCGCAAAAATAATCCCACGAAGCTCCATCCCCGGTTTGACGTTATTGTGGTAGACTATGACCGCCGCACGAACAGCCTGATAAATATCCGGCATATCGAAGCTGCCTTTGATGCACAGAGATATGATATAGACGGATATGACCCTTACAGAAATAACTCAGGAGGCTATGGAGGATATTATTACTGAAAGGAGTGCCGGTATGAGATTGTTTGATATGCACTGCGATACACTTTATCGTGCTTATACCGAAAAAAGCACATTGTTCGATGACAGCTTCCATATATCATTTTCAAAGGCCGGCGGGATATCCCCGTATATACAGTGCCTTGCAGTATGGATACCCGACGAATACAGGGGAGAGGCTGCATGGGAGCTTTTCTGCGGGTGCCGCGCCCTTCTTGATGAACAGCTTGCCGGCAGCGGGATAACATTGTGCCGGGATGCTGATGATATACGCATGGTCACGGAAAGCTCCGGCAAGGGGGTTATCCTTACCGTAGAGGGCGGAGCCGTACTCGGCGGCAGAATTGACAGACTGAGCGCACTTTATGATATGGGCGTGCGCATGATGACGCTGACGTGGAACGGCAGGAATGAGCTTGGCGACGGCATAGGCGAAGCCGATGACAAAGGACTTACCGCCTTCGGAAAAGAATGTGTGTGCGAAATGGAAAGGCTCGGAATGATAGTAGACCTTTCCCATGCCGGGGAAAAGCTTTTCAGAGATGTTGCCGCGATAACAAAAAAACCGTTTGTGACCTCACATTCAGACAGCAGAAGCCTTGGCTCTCATAAAAGAAACCTTACCGATGAACAGTTCCGCTGCCTGATGGAAAGGGGCGGTATAACCGGCCTTAATTTTTGCGCGGAATTTTTGAATAATGACAAGACAAATGCAAAAATGTATGATATAATAAGACACGCGGAGCATTTTCTCTCCCTCGGCGGTGAAAAGAATATCGCCATGGGCGGAGATTTTGATGGAGCTGATATCCCGTCTGATATGACGGGAATAGAATCAATGCCCGCACTGTATGAATTATTCCTCCGTCATTTTCCGGAGGACACCGTAAACGCTATATTTTTCGGAAATGCATACCGTTTCTTTACGGATATGCTTCCCGGATAAAATATACACCAAATTACCAAAGACCGGCTCAGACCTGCCGCTTACGGAAGAAATTGCCGTACATCAGAATTGCGGGTGCAGGGCGGTCGACCGCCCTGCCGGATCCCAAAGGCGGAGCCTTTGGCGGGGTTCGGGGCAGCGCCCCGGGCAGATCCGGGCGGCAGCCCGGCGGGGTCTGGGGCAGCGCCCCGGGCAGGTTCGGGCGGCAGCCCGGCGGGGTCTGGGGCAGCACCCGGGCAGGTCCGGGCGGCAGCCCGGCAGGGTCTGGGGCAGCGCCCCGGCAGTCCGGCAGAGCGGTATAACTAAAAGAAAGAGGGAAAAGCTATGAAGTACAACAGCACAAGAAACAAAAATGCAGCAGTCAATGCGGCTCAGGCGATAGCACAGGGCATTTCCGAGGAGGGAGGACTTTTCGTTCCGCAGGAGCTTCCGAAGTATAGCCTTGAAGAGATCATCGAAATGACAAAGACCGATTACAGGGGCAGAGCAAAAAAGATCATGGGAGATTTCCTTGCTGATTTTACGGCTGAGGAGATCAGCGAAAGCGTTGATGCTGCTTATACAGCAGAAAAATTCGGAGGAGAGGATCCCTGCCCGATATCCTATATCGAAAGCGGAGATAAGAAAATGGCTCTTCTGGAGCTTTGGCACGGGCCTACATCAGCATTCAAGGATATGGCTCTCCAGATACTGCCGCACCTTCTGACAAAATCCCTCAAAAAGACCTGCGACGGAAAGCAGGCTGTTATCCTCGTGGCTACAAGCGGCGATACCGGTAAGGCTGCTCTTGAGGGCTTCAAGGATGTCGAGGGTACAAAAATAATGGTATTCTATCCCGAAAACGGCGTATCTCCGATGCAGAAGCGCCAGATGGCAACACAGCAGGGAAATAATGTCAGCGTTGTCGCTATAAAGGGTAATTTCGACGATGCACAGACGGGCGTGAAGAAGATCTTTACCGATAAGGAGATCAAGGATAAGCTTGCGGCAAATAATATGCTTTTCTCCAGCGCAAACTCTATTAACTGGGGTCGTCTGCTTCCGCAGATCGTTTATTATTTCTCAGCTTACTGCGATATGGTAAGCGAGGGAAAGATAAAGCCCGGCGATGAGATCAATGTCTGCGTTCCGACAGGTAATTTCGGCAATATCCTTGCTTCGTTCTATGCAATGAATATGGGTCTGCCGATACGTAAATTCATCTGCGCATCCAATGCAAATAATGTCCTGACCGATTTCATCAGAACCGGCACATATGATAAAAAGAGACATTTCTATACAACAATTTCTCCGTCAATGGATATTCTCGTTTCAAGCAATCTGGAAAGACTTCTCTATCACCTGACGGACGGCGACGACAGCGCTGTTGCTTCGATGATGAAGTCCCTCGGCGAGGACGGAGTTTATACCGTAAGCGAGGATATCAAGGCTAAGCTCGATAAGTATTTCTGGGGCGGCTGCTGCGATGACGAAAATACAAAAAAGACCATCAGCAAGCTTTACAGCGAGGAAAATTACCTCTGCGATACACATACAGCCGTTGCCGTAAATGTATATGAGCAGTATGTTTCTGAAACGGGCGACCTTACGCCTACGGTAATTGCATCTACTGCAAGCCCGTACAAATTTGCAAAGGCTGTCCTTTCCTCAGTTTCCGACAAGGCTCTGCCGGAGGACGAGTTCGCAATGACAGACGCACTTTCCGCTGAAACGGGTACTGAGATACCTGCACCGCTGGCATCACTCAAGAACGCAAAGGAGCGCTTTGACCTTTCCTGCGAGGTATCTGAAATGCCGAAGGTCGTGCTCAGCGGTCTGGATATAGGCTGATATGGTCTATACTATTGCAGATCTTCATCTGTCCTTCGGGACGGATAAGCCGATGGACGTTTTCCCCGGATGGGATCGCTATACCGAAAGGATAGCTGAAAACTGGCAGAGGCTCGTTGCTCCCGAGGATACCGTGGTCATCGCCGGGGATATTTCCTGGGCGATGGATATACGGGAAACAACAAAGGATTTTTCATTCATAAATGCCCTGAACGGCAGAAAGCTTCTGCTCAAGGGCAATCATGATTACTGGTGGACGACAAAGGGAAAGATGGACAGATTTCTTTCCGAAAGCGGATTTGATACAATGTCGATACTCCACAATAACTACTATACTGCCGACGGTATTGCGCTTTGCGGCTCACGGGGCTGGTTTTACGATGCAGAGACGGACGCCGATATGAAGGTTCTCAACCGCGAGGTCGGCAGACTGTCCTGCATTATCCGCCGATATACAATAATACCGAATGTCCGGAGATAATGAGCGTCCTGCGTGAATACGGCATAAAGAAATGCTTCTACGGACACATTCACGGAGGAAATGCCGCAAAACGGGCATTTATCGGAAATTATGACGGGATAGATCTCCGTCTTGTTTCATGCGACCACCTGAGATTTATCCCACTTGCAATTATATAAATGTGGAAAGTGGAAAGTGGAATGTGGAATTGTTGTCACGACGGCGCAGACAGACAGAAGGAGTGTATACAATAAATAACGACCGCGGCTTATGAAGCCTCCTTACGGGTGCAGAGTGAGCGGAGCGAACGATTACGCGAATAGCGCGTAAGCGCGCGGGTCCAGGGAGCTTGCTCCCTGGCGAGGTCCGGGCGAGCAGCCCCAGCAAGCCGGCGGCACGCCGGCAAGAAACGCTTGACTTAGAGGAAAGTCTATATTATAATGTAATCTGGTTCGCTCTATTGATTGCGGCGCTGCCGCGTGGGACGGGAAACCGTTGGGCACCTTAGAGCGGACGGCGGCTTGTCCGCAGAATAATAAAACGAAGCGATGAGCTTCACAATGGAGGAAAAATAAAATGGCACTTAAATCATCAAACAAAGTTGAAACAAACCGCTATGAGCTTGTTATCGAGATCGACGGCGATACCTTTATGAAGGCAGTCGATAAGGTATACAAGAGAGAGTCAAAGAAGATCACTCTCCCGGGTTTCCGCAAGGGCAAGGCTCCGAGAAGACTGATCGAAAAGGAATACGGCGAGGGCGTATTCTATGAGGATGCTATCAAGGATCTTTATCCCGAGGCAATTATGGATGCTTCTGAGGAGGCAGGCCTTACTCTCGTAAAGGATAAGATCGACCTCGATGTTGAAAAGGCAGATAAAGAGGGTCTTACACTTAAAGTAGTAGTAACCGTTGAGCCTGAGACCAATATCAAGGACTATAAGGGTCTTGAATATACTCCCGTTTCTCTTGAGATCACTCCGGAGGATATCGACGAGGAAATCAAAAAAGTACAAAAGAGAAACAGCCGTATTATTACCGTTGAGGACAGACCGGCTCAGAATGAGGATATCGTCGTTATCGACTTCAAGGGTCTTCTCGACGGAGAACCCTTCGAGGGCGGTACAGCTGAAAACTATAGCCTGACTCTCGGCAGCGGTGCATTTATCCCGGGCTTCGAGGATAAGGTCGTAGGCCACTCTACAGGCGAGGAATTTACTATCGACGTGACTTTCCCTGAGAATTATCAGGCAGATGAGCTTAAGGGCAAGGATGTACAGTTCGAGATCAAGATCCATGAGATCAAGACACATGAGCTTCCTGAGGTCGATGATGAATTCGTTAAGGATGTAAGTGAATTTGATACCGTTGACGATTACAGGGCAGACCTTAAATCAAAGCTTGAGGAATCACGTGTCAAGGAAGCAGATCAGAGCAAGGAAAACCAGATCGCTGAGCAGCTTACAGATCTCCTTGAGGCTGAAATACCGCAGGCTATGTATGAAAACCAGCTCGATGTCATTATCGACGAGTTCGCTATGAACCTCCGTTCACAGGGTCTTGACCTCAATACCTATATGCAGTATACAGGTCTTACCGAGGATAAGCTCCGTGAAACATATCAGTCCAGAGCTGAAAATCAGGTAAAGCTCAGACTTGCTCTCCGCAAGATCGCAGAGCTTGAGGATATGAAGGCAACCGATGAGGATGTTGAGAATAAATATACCGAGCTTGCTGAGAAATATAATGTAGATGTCAAGAGAGTACAGGCTGCATTTGCACCGAAGGATATCGCAGGCGATATCGAGGCTGAAAGAGCAATGAACTTCGTTAAGGAGAATGCTGTTGAGAAGGCAGCTGAATAATCACAGCTCACAGGTCAAGAATATATACAGAAATAAGCTGCCGTCGGCATGACCGGCGGCGCCTTATGCAAAATAATGATCGGAGGTAAATCTGATGCCATTAATTCCTTATGTAGTTGAACAGACAAACAGGGGCGAGCGGTCATATGATATCTATTCCCGCTTGCTGAATGACAGAATAATAATGCTGACTGAGGAGGTCAATAATGCCACCGCCAGCGTTATCGTAGCACAGCTTCTGTTCCTCGAGGGACAGGACGCTACAAAGGATATCAGCCTTTATATCAACAGCCCGGGCGGCTCCGTTACTGACGGCATGGCTATCTATGATACGATGCAGTATATCAAATGTGATGTATCTACTATCTGCATGGGTATGGCGGCTTCGATGGGCGCGTTCCTCCTTGCTGCAGGCGCAAAGGGAAAGCGTTATGCTCTTCCGAATAGCGATATAATGATCCATCAGCCTCTCGGCGGCGCTCAGGGTCAGGCTACCGATATCATGATCCATGCAGAGCATATCGTCCGCACAAAGAAAAAACTCAATACTATCCTCGCGGAAAAAACGGGTCAGCCCTATGATGTTATCGTGAGGGATACCGAGCGCGACAATTTCATGACAGCTCAGCAGGCGATGGAATACGGTCTGATAGATAAGGTTATCACACAACGGTAAGGAGCGGCGCAAATGGCTAATAGTGACGACAATAAGAGAAGCATATGCTGCGCTTTCTGCGGAAAGCCGCAGGAGTTGGTCGGACGTATCATACAGGGCGTCGGCGGTGCATTTATATGTGATGAATGTGTAATGCGCTGCGTGAATATGCTCCGTGGTGAGGACGATTATGATGTCTATGATGAAGAGGATTTCTTCCCGGATTTTGCAGAGCTGCCTAAACCGATGGAGATCAAGGCTCTGCTGGATGAATATGTCATAGGACAGGATGAAGCGAAGATCTCGCTTGCCGTTTCCGTATATAACCATTACAAAAGAATAAACTATCATAATGAGGATGATGTTGCACTCAATAAGAGCAATATCCTTCTTCTCGGGCCGTCCGGCGTCGGCAAGACACTCCTTGCACAGACACTTGCAAGGATACTTGATGTGCCGTTTGCTATTGCCGATGCGACTACCCTTACGGAAGCCGGATATGTCGGTGAGGATGTCGAAAATATCCTTCTTCGCCTTATCCAGGCGGCGGATTTCGATATCGGCAGAGCAGAAAGAGGCATCATCTATGTTGACGAGATAGACAAGATAGCCCGCAAATCGGAAAATCCGTCCATTACCCGCGATGTAAGCGGTGAGGGCGTACAGCAGGCATTGCTGAAAATACTGGAGGGTACTGTATCCAATGTTCCGCCCACAGGAGGAAGAAAGCATCCTCAGCAGGAATTTATCCAGATAGATACATCGAATATCCTCTTTATCTGCGGCGGAGCCTTTGACGGTCTTGAAAAAACGGTCGAAAAGAGATTAGGCTCGTCCTCTCTCGGCTTCAATGCGGATATAAAGTCAAAGGTAGAGCTTGATACAACGAGCTGGATGCAGGAGGTGATCCCGCAGGATCTCGTGAAATTCGGGCTTATTCCTGAGCTTGTGGGACGTCTGCCGGTAGTTACTGCCCTTAACGGACTTGATGAAAATGCGCTTGTCCGTATATTGAAGGAGCCGAAGGATTCTCTTATCAAGCAGTATACAAAGCTTTTTGCTATGGATGAGGTGGAGCTTGTATTTGACGATGATGCTCTGCTTGAAATAGCAAAGAAGGCTATAGAAAGACATACCGGTGCAAGAGGACTTCGCTCCATTATGGAGGAGCTTCTCAAAAACCTCATGTATGAGGCGCCGTCAGATGATACCATCAGCAAGATAATAATTACTGCTGATGCTGTCAGAGGTGAAGGCGAGCCTGTCGTTGAGCGCAGCAAAACAAAGAAAAAGACGCGCAAATCGACGGAGGTCAAAGCCTCAAAGAAAAAATCAAAACGAACTTCGGCATGATAGTCGTGCAAAAAAGGCAAGTTCATACTGTTCGCTCCACTTACATTTCGTCCGAGCCTGTAAGTGGAGCGGTAATATTTTGTTCCGGAGGTAATATATGCGCTATACAACTCTTCTTATGGATGCGGATGAAACCATATTCGATTTCGGAAAATGCGAATATTTTGCACTGAAAGGGACAGTGGAGGCTTTTGGTCTGAGATTTGACGAAAATGTACATAATACCTTTTCTGCAATAAACAAGCGGCTTTGGAAGGAATTCGAGAAAAACAGGATAACAAATTCCGAGCTGAGGGTACAGCGCTTTCGGGAGCTTATCGCGGAATGTTTTGACGGCTTTGACGAGGCAAGGGTGCTTGCAGATGAATACATATCCCAGCTTTCGCGCCAGGCTGTACTTATCAGCGGGGCATATGAAGTTGTGGAGGAGCTTGCAGAGCACCATTCTCTGTATGTGATAACAAACGGTATCAGCGAGGTGCAGAGAGGCCGCTTTGCAAGGACGGATATAACACGCTTTTTTCAGAATATTTTTATTTCCGATGAAATGAATGTCCAGAAGCCGAAAAAGGAATTTTTCGATATGGTTCTCAGTGAAATTCCCGAAAAGGACAAAAGCCGTATACTCGTTGTCGGGGATTCCCTGACCTCCGATATGCAGGGCGGAAGGAATTCGGGGCTTGATACCTGTCTTTATGACCCTTACGACAGGATCTCCATGCCCGACCCTCTTTGCGATTACAAGGTCAGAACCCTGCGGGAGATATCCCGTATCACAATGGGAGGGAGCGTATGAGGTTCACTGTCCCGGAGGAGCTTGACGGTATCACGCTGAAAAGCTTTCTCAGAAAGCACTGCTTCGTTTCTGCGAGGACGCTTGCAAAGCTCAAACGCACAGAAAACGGTATCACCGCAAACGGCAGTCCTGTCAGGAGCATCGACATTCTTACCGCCGGAGATATCATAGAAATATCCCTGCCGGAGGATGATGCCTATATTGAACCGTCAGAATTGCCGGTAGAGATAGCATATGAGGATGAATATGTTATCGCGGCGGTCAAGCCGCCGTATATGCCGGTGCATCCTGTCGGGGATTATCAGAAAAATACCCTTGCCAATGCGATAGCCTTCCATGCGCTGAGTATGGGGGAAAGCTATTCCTTCCGTCCGGTGAACCGCCTGGATAAGGATACCTCCGGTCTTGTTCTTGCCGCAAAGGACAGGTACAGCGCGGCATTTTTGCAGGGTCACTGTGAAAAGGAATATATCGCCCTGTGCCAGGGAAGGATAGAAGGCAGCGGCACCATAGACAGACCCCTGCGAATAAAGGAGGGGCATACGATCCAGCGAGAGATCAGTCCCGACGGAGTAAGGGCTGTTACGCATTACAGGACAATAAAGAATTACGGCGAGGATCATACCTTGCTTGCTGTACGTCTTGAAACGGGACGCACACATCAGATACGGGCACATTTTTCAGGTATCGGTCATCCCCTTGCCGGAGATGATATGTACGGCGGCAGCCGGGAGCATTTTCCGCGTCAGTGTCTGCATTGCCGTGAGATGAGCTTTGTCCATCCGATAAGCGGAAAAAATATCACTGTCAGCAGCGGTATTGATTTTTTTGATGAATATTTTTGAAACAGCGCTGATGAAAAACATCGGCGCTGTTTGTTCTTAAGTATTAAGGTGCTGCATATATATAAATATATCACCCCTGCAGGAAATGCACACTCGGGGAAATACCGGACAATGACAGTGCCGCAGCGGCGGCGCAGGACCGGCAGGCAGCCCTTGTGAGGCGCTTCGGAACGGAGGAAGGATTTTTTGTCGAAAGCGGAGGTACATAAAGAGAAAAGGTTTCATACATGGGTCACGCTGAATAATATATACTGTGCTGATTTTGCAGGAGAGTGATTATTTTTTGTCCGTGCAGGACAAAATACTAATAAGACACTGAGCGCAACACCGCACAAAGAACGCCTTACGGCTTAGCACCACATCTGCTTGTTCTATTTCCGTCATTCTGCACAAAACTCACTTGACAACCATCAGATTATTGGCTTGATTTGCACATTCTGACGAAAAAATTGACGGCGCATCTGCGGCACTATCTTTGTGTGGTATTGCCTGAATACGGTTCAGTGATCTAAGATCGGCGCATCAAATAAAAAATTCGGAGCGTGAAAAGCTATGCTTATCAGAAGAGGCGACATTTATTATGCAGATCTCAGTCCGGTAGTAGGTTCCGAGCAGGGCGGGGTACGTCCTGTCCTGATAATTCAGAACAATGTCGGAAACCGCTACAGCCCGACTGTGATCGCCGCCGCCATTACCAGCAGAGGTACAAAAGCAAATCTGCCGACGCATATCAAATTATTTGCCTCCCGCAGCGGACTGACGAAGGATTCAGTGGTTTTGCTGGAGCAGATACGCACACTCGATAAAACAAGACTGAGAGAAAAAATGGGTACTCTCAGTCCGTATGATATGTATAAGGTGGATGAAGCCCTGTCAATAAGCTTCGGACTGGGCGCAGAGGATGTTCATAAGCAGGCAACATAATATGCGGGGAGAATATATCAGCATTGACGGAAAAGTGTTGTGCGGTGTATTCTCCCTGAATTTTTTATATCTTTTTGTATGATATCATTATCAGACAAATTCCTGTCCCGGGAAATGATATTATGTATCCAACGTTCCGCATCTGGAAGCAAAGGGGGGCGGAGGCTTTGCACACGATATATATCGACATCCTGTTTTGCGTGAATTTTGTGATAGATTACCTTATACTCCTGACGGTAAGACGGTTTATGAATATTTCCTGTCGTATACGCCGACTGCTTTCAGGAGCCGCAGTCGGGGGGATATGCTCCTTTGTGATCCTCCTTCCGCCGGTAAACTCAGGACTTTCCTTCGTTGTCAGCGTCATTACAGCGATACTTGTTGTCGGAGCGTCATTCTTTCCGCTTGAAAGAAAGCTATTCCTGAAAACAACAGCGGCTTTTTTTCTTATCAGCTTCGCATACTGCGGGGTGATGATAGCCGTTCTGCTTCTTTTTTCGCCCGGAAATCTGATAGTCCGCAATAACAGCGTATACATAGGCATTTCCCCGATATTGCTGGTGATAACGAGCGCCGTATGTTATGCTGTGATGCGGGTATTTATGAGGATAACCTCGGCAAGGACGGCTTCAGCGGAGGTTTTCAGCCTGAATATCATCTTTCACGGCAGGGAAACGGTTTTCCGGGGAAGGGTGGATACGGGAAACGATCTGCACGAGCCGTTTTCCGGTGAACCTGTGATAGTTGTAAAAAGCTCGGTATTTGAGGATATGAAGGAATACGAAAATATTTCCGCCGAGGAGGCAGTCCGGCAGGGGCTGAGGCTTGTGCCGTATAATTCTGTAGGAGGCGGCGGAACGCTTGCGGCATTCCGTCCGGACGAGATAGTAATAAGTGAAAAAGGGATAAAACGTCATGTGAACGGATATATAGCGCTTTGTGCGCCGGAGAGGATCGCGTCATCGGTCGAAGCGCTGATACCTCCGGAGCTTATCGGATAATAATACAGGGGGGTCACAGAATGAAAAGGGTACCGATCGTAAGCGGGCTTGCAAAATTATGCATGATGGTGATGGGCAATGACGGGATCTATTACATAAACGGTCCCGAAACGCTTCCGCCGCCGCTCAGGGCGGAGGACGAAGCCGCCATAATGGAGCGCATCAGCTCGGGGGATGAAAAAGCGCGTGAACCGCTGATAACGCATAATCTGAGGCTTGTTGTATATATCGCAAAGAAATTTGAAAGTACGAGCGTATGTGTTGAGGATCTTATCTCGATCGGGACGATCGGGCTTATCAAGGCGGTCAATACCTTCCGTCCGGAGAAGGGGATAAAGCTTGCAACATATGCTTCGCGGTGCATCGAAAATGAGATACTTATGTATCTGCGCAAGACGTCACAGCAGAAAAACGAGGTTTCCATAGATGAACCGCTGAATGTGGATTATGACGGGAATGAGCTGCTGATCGCAGATATCCTTGGCAGCGACAGCAATACGGTGAATATGCGCATAGAAAAGGAATCGGAGGAAATGCAGCTTTTGCAGGCTGTGAGCCGGCTTGGAAAAAGAGAGCTTTCCATAATGGAGCTTCGTTTCGGGCTTAACGGGTGCAAGCCGCATACTCAGAAGGAGGTCGCCGATCTTCTCGGGATATCTCAGTCATATATTTCCCGTCTCGAAAAAAAGATAATCCGCCGTCTGCGCAGAGAAATATCGGAGGAAAGCGCATGATGCGTCCGGCGCGTGCACCCCAAGGGTACTTCCTACGGGCGCTCACGCTGTCAATTTTTTCGTCAGATTGTGCAAAACGAGCGTAGTTAACCTGACGGTTATCAAGCGAGTTTTGTGCAGAATGACGGAAAAAGAGTACCCCAAGGGCTGTGCAGAATGACGGAAAAAGAGTACCCCAAGGGCACTTCCTTCGGGCGCAGCATATGCGGTGCTAAGCCGTAAGGCGTTCTCCCAGCGGTGTTGCCTTAACCATTTTTATTGAATCGCCGCTTTTGATTTGCCAGTCGCCGGTAACGATATAATCATATGTGTAACCGCCGAGGACAATGCCCTGCTCACCGACGAAAATCACGATATTGTGGTTTTCGTCATATTTTTGTCCGTCTTTGCTTTTTACAACTTTTGCTGCATCAGCATCAACTGAAATGTCTTGTGACAATAAAGTGAAGCTTGCACTAAGCAAAAGAAGTGTTGATAGTGTGACAGCGAGAATTTTGCGTATTGATTTGCTTGATTTCATAAAAAGACTTCCTTGTAGTGCGGATAATGTTCAATGTATGTTACAATATACATATATATATTATAATAAATATAAAATAAAAAAATTATAAAAAATATGAAATATTTTAGTATATTCTGACGCTTTGCTTTCACCACAGAGAACTGCCGCTGAGCCGTCAGGCGGTTCTGCCCTGAATCTGATGAAATAAAAAAGCCTCACTGACTTTGCAGTGAGGTCATTTATAAAGTACGGGCGACAGGACTTGAACCTGCACGTCAGGGACACCAGAACCTAAATCTGGCGCGTCTGCCAATTTCGCCACGCCCGCATAAGTTTTTAAACACATAGAGAATTATACACAATTATCCCTGCTTTGTCAATATATTATAAACTCATTTTTTCAGAGCATAAACAAAAAATATGGATTTCTTCTTTACAAAGCATCGTATTTCGATTATAATATATTCAAAGTTTAAAAAAGAATAAAATGGGAAAATGGTGAATGATATGATACAATTTGAAGAACTGAGACTTGAACTTGAAGGTATGGAGCCTGATATACGTGAGCTTGCGAATGCACTTGGTCTTGATAAGATAAAAATGGAGATCGAGCAGCTTGAACAGCGCGCGTCACAGCCGGGCTTCTGGGACGATGTTGAGAATTCCCAGAAGATACTCCAGAAAACCGGTGCGCTCAAAAATAAAGCTGCCCAGTATGATGCGCTGACAGCCTCATATGATGATACGCTTGCTCTGATCGAGCTTGCAGACGAGGAGGAGGATCTTTCCCTTCTTGAGGAGGCGCAGAGCGAGGTCGCAAAGGTTCGTGAAAGCCTTGAAACACAGCGTCTGCAAACCCTTCTTACCGGCGAATATGATTCAAAGAACGCTATTCTTACCTTCCACGCAGGTGCGGGAGGAACAGAGGCTCAGGACTGGGCTATGATGCTCTACAGAATGTATATGCGCTGGGCGGAAAGACATAATTTCAAGGTCAAGGAGGTAGACTATCTTGACGGCGAAGAGGCAGGTCTGAAAAGTGCGGTGCTGCTGATCGAGGGCGAAAACGCATACGGTTATCTGAAAAGTGAATCCGGTGTACACCGTCTTGTGCGTGTGTCGCCGTTCGATTCATCAGGCAGACGACATACCTCCTTTGCCTCTCTTGAGGTAATGCCGGAGATCGACAATACCATTCAGGTCGAGATCCGTCCCGAGGATATCAAGATGGATGTTTACCGTGCAAGCGGTGCAGGCGGACAGAAGGTCAACAAGACCTCATCTGCTGTACGTCTTACCCATATTCCGACGGGTATAGTTGTTGCGAGCCAGGTGGAGCGCAGCCAGTACCAGAACAGAGATGTGGCGATGACAATGCTCAAATCAAAGCTTATCGAGATCAAGGAGCGCGAGCATCTTGACAAGATCGAGGATATCAAAGGCGTTCAGAAGGAGATCGCCTGGGGTGCGCAGATACGTTCCTATGTATTCATGCCGTATACGATGGTAAAGGATCACAGGACAAGCTTTGAAACGGGAAATGTCAATGCCGTAATGGACGGTGATCTGGACGGATTTATCAATGCTTATCTTAAAGCGGCAAGCCTTAACCAGCTCAGCGAAGATTTTGATGAAGAGGTCTGATGGTCTGTCAGATTTATGTACAATTTATTGAACGCCAAATGCTGCGGTATTTGGCGTTTCTTGCTATGGCAACACCGCTGTGAGACCGCCTTGCGGGCGGAGTGCCTCCGCTGTCAATTCGCGGTGCGTGCCCGCACTGGGCAATTCGCGCCGGTCGCTTCGCTCTGCACTCGAACCGAACATTTATTACTCGCGGTCTTTACTTTTTTGACAGGTGCAGCTTTGACAGTGATGTATTGCAAGTATATCCCATGTGTAACTATCATTTCAGGCACGCCGACCGCGGGTTACAAAGCTTCCTTACGAGTGCAGAGTGAGCGGAGCGAACGATTACGCGAACTGACACCGGCGGAACGCCGGCGCGGTCTTTACTTAATTGACAGTTGCTGCACGCCGCTGCAGACGGACAGAAGGAGTGTATACAATAAATAACGGTCGCGGCTTATGAAGCTTCCTTACGGGTGCAGAGTGAGCGGAGCGAACGATTACGTGAATAGCGCGTAAGCGCGTGGGTCCAGGGAGCTTGCTCCCTGGCGGGGGTCCGGGGCGAGCAGCCCCGGGCGGGTCTGGGCGGCAGCCCAGCAGGGGCACGCCGGGCGGTTGAAATTGATTGAAAAAAATGCTATAATCAGTTTAAATTATTTTTTTCGGAGGATCAATATGAAAATCAATTTTACAAAAATGCATGGTGCGGGTAATGATTATGTTTATGTCAATTGTTTCAGGGAAAAGGTCGATGATCCGGGCGAGCTGAGTATCCTTCTGTCGGACAGACATAAGGGGATCGGCGGCGACGGACTTGTCCTGATCTGCCCGTCAGATAAGGCTGACGCGCAGATGCGTATGTTCAACCTCGACGGCTCTGAGGGCGCTATGTGCGGAAACGCTATCCGCTGTGTTGCAAAATTTATTTACGATAACGGTATCGCACATAAGAATACCGTCACTATCGAAACAAAAAGCGGGATCAAAACAATTCAGATCAGAAATAAGAACGACAGATTTATCTCCGCTTCTGTCGATATGGGCAAGGCGGTTTTTGTCCCGGCTGAGATTCCTATGAGCT
>CADCGS010000067.1 GCA_902801055.1 uncultured Ruminococcus sp.
TTTGCCTACCTTGCCCGCCACTTCATCTGCCGCGCTGCGCAACACATTATTGGCAGCGTGCTGGAGCGCTTCATCGTTAGCCCCGTCAATTACAGGCCTTTCCATATGGGTCTGCTTTCCGTCTTTAATTTCTGTCAACACAGTAGTGGGCTGGTCCGCGAACACACTCTGGCAGAACAGCAGTAAAGCTGCCAGCAACGCACCTGCTATCTTTTTCATGAGCCCTCCTGATAAAGACCTAAAGTCTCTCACATTTTTTCCGCAAACGCAATGGCCTGATCCATGCGTTCCAGCGTTTTATCCTTACCCAGCAGCATCATCACATCAAACATGCCCGGGGTTACGGTACGTCCAGACAAAGCCAGACGGCTGGGCTGGATCACCTTGCCCAACGCCACGCCTTCTTCATCCGCAATGGTATTGTACAGTTTTTCCGCGAAACCGATCGACAGCGTTCCTACGCCGTTAAATCCCTGCGCTTCGACCAGAATGTCCTTTGTCAGATCGATCTCGGTTTTGTATACGATATTGATATCCATTTCCGAAAGCTGTCTGACCTTGCTGTCAAATTCCTTTTCCGTAGTTTTCGGGAAGGATGTGCCTTCTCTGGGAAAATATAATTCCGTATTCATAAATGATCACTCCCTGCGGCTTTCGCCTTTCAACTATATATTGTCAACGGATCAGATCTCCGCGATCTTCACATTCTCTATCGCTTCCCTGATAAGCGGCTGATAATCTATCTTATTCTGCTCAGCTATAACATTTTTGAGAACCGGCCTTGTACGCGGATGCTTAGGCGTAAATACCGTACAGCAATCCTCATACGGCTGTATGGAAATATCGAAAGTATCTATTTTCCTGGATATTTCTATTATCTCTTCCTTATCCATACCGATAAGCGGACGGAAAACAGGCATATCGCAGGCTTCATTGGTACAGGCTATCGCGCCGATGGTCTGGCTTGCGACCTGACCGAGGCTTTCGCCCGTTATGAGCGCCTGACATTCATTATTGAGAGCTATCTGCTCTGCGATCATCATCATGAAGCGGCGCATTATTATAGTAAAGTATTCCTCATGGCATTTATCCCTTATCTCCTCCTGGAGCTTTGTAAAGGGAACGGTATACATCGTCATCCTTCCACTGTAGGCGGAAACCTTTTTAAGCAGCTCAACGACCTTTTCCTCGGCACGCTCGCTTGTATAGGGCGGGCTTGCGAAATGTACCGCTGTAAGCTCTATCCCTCTTTTGGCCATCATATACGCCGCAACAGGGCTGTCGATTCCGCCGGAAATAAGTATTGCCGCTTTTCCTCCGGTGCCTACAGGGATACCGCCTGCTCCCCTCTTTATCTCGGAATGGATATATGCTTCGCTGTCGCGTATCTCTACCGTGACTACGGCATCGGGATCATGTACATCAACAGCGACCTCGGGGAAGGTATCGGCTAAAAAGCCGCCCACCTCTCTGGCGATCTCCGGAGATTTATAGGGAAAGCTCTTGTCCGAGCGCTTTGCCTCTACCTTGAAGCTGCCGATCCTTGAAAAATGCTCCGCAAGATATTCCGCCGCTGCGGACTTTATTTTTTCAAGATCCTTTTCCGCCGCACAGGCGCGGGAATATGCAGCTATACCGAATATCCTGGAAATACACTCCTCGACCTCATCAATATCAACATCATCGAAAAGCGGTGTGACCGTGATCGTGGACTGGACATTGCGTACCCTGCACGGCCCGACAAAATGCAGACGGTGCTTTATATTTTTTATCAGCCTGTCCTCAAAATTCTTGCGGTTCAGACCCTTCAGAACGATCTCTCCGAGCTTTATAAGGATTACTTCCTTCATTTTTTCCGATCTTCCTTTTTATAATATTATTTGCCTTCAATTCCGGCATATATTAGTCAACAATTAAGGCACTACCGCACAAAGATAGTGCCGCAGATGCGCCGTCTATTTTTTCGTCAGAATGTGCAAAACGAGCGCAGTTAACCTGACGGTTATCAAGCGAGTTTTGTGTCTTTGTGCGGTGTTGCCTTAATTCTATCACCTTTTGACCGCTCTTGCAAGGGTCTTGACTGCATTTTCCAAAGATTGTACAAGCATATCCGCATCCTCAGCCGTATTTTCGGCAGAAAAGCTTATTCTGAGGGCGGAATCAGTCCGTTCGGCTGACAGTCCCATGGCTGTGAGCACATGGCTCTTATGACCCTTGGCACACGCCGAGCCGCTGGAAACATATATTTCCCTCTCTGCAAGATAATGGAGCAGCGTCTCTGAACGAATACCGGGTACCGAAAAATTGATTATATACGGCAGACAGCTTTCGTCAGAATTCAGCACTATGCCCTCGGTCTGCATAAGCCTGCTGCGGAAAATACCGCAAAGCTCCCTGATTTTTCCGGTCCTGTCCTTATCTGCCGAAAGACTGCTGACCGCAGCCCCCATCGCGCAGATCGCCGGAAGCGGCTCTGTTCCGGGGCGCAGCTTTCTTTCCTGCATACCGCCGTAATGAAGCGGGAGTATCCTTGCGCCCCTGCGTATATACAAAGCGCCCGCACCCTTCGGAGCATGGATCTTGTGTCCGCTTACGGTCATGAGGTCGATACCGTATTTTTTCGGGATGACCGGCATTTTCATAAATGCCTGCACCGCATCACAATGAAACAGCGCCGGAGAGGAGGCTGCCTTTATTATCCGGGAGACGCAGCCTATCGGCTGGACGGCTCCGGTCTCGTTATTTACTGCCATCATGCTGACAAGTATCGTATCCCTTGTCACCGCCTCCCTTACGGAGGCTTCGCTTACTCTTCCGCTTTCGTCCGGTCTGAGATAGATCACCTCGAAGCCCTCTTTTTCAAGCTGCTGCATCATCTCGAGCACGGAGGAATGTTCTATCGCGGTCGTTACAATGCGTTTTCCGCGGCGGGCAAGAGCGTGTGCCGCTCCGGAAACCGCAGTGTTGTTACCCTCGGTGCCCCCGGAGGTGAAAACGATCTCCTCCGGCGCCGAACCGAGCGAGGAGGCAATTATCCTCCTGGCAGCTGTAAGCTCATGCTCGGCACGAAGCCCTCTGCTGTGGAGCGAGGACGGATTGCCGTAGTTTTCAGTCATTATCTCCAGCGCCTTCTGCGCTGCTGCTTTACACACCCTTGTTGTGGCGCTGTTGTCAAGATATATTTCCTTCAAAAAGCAAGACCTCTGTTTCTTTATCGAATAATTCCGCACAGAAGCGGTAAAAATATATAATATACTATGATCCTGAAAGGATGTTCACTATGAATATTTCTCAGACAGAATACGGGAAAATGGTAGGAAAAGCGTCACCCGCCAGCAGGATAGTCCGTGACTGTACCGGCGCTTTCCTCATCGGCGGCTTCATCTGCATCGCCGGTCAGGCTTTGACCGATGCTTTTTCCGCACTGGGGGCTGACCTGAAGGATTCCCGCTGCCTGACAAGCGTTACCCTTATCTTTCTCGGCGCTCTTTTTACGGCTTTGGGCTGGTACGACAATATTGCAAAGATCGGCGGAGCCGGTACCCTTGTGCCTATTACCGGTTTTTCAAATGCAGTCGCATCCCCTGCTATGGAATTCAAAAGCGAAGGCTTTATCCCCGGGGTCGGAGCAAAAATGTTCATTATAGCCGGCCCTGTCATTGTTTACGGCACCGTTGCATCCGTATTATACGGCGTTTTTAAACTGATTATGGGAATAATATGAAAAAATAATCATTCCTTTTTGAAAAAATATGGATTTTGCCTTGTAAATTAACGCAGTTTGTGCTATTATAAAACCAATCAGAACTACTGCGTATCAAAGGCAGAATACTGTCTTTTCAGAAAGGGGCGCACAAATCTATGTATGACAGGATCCTGACCTCGCTTTCCTACGGTATGTTTGCCGTTGGAGTAAGAGGGTACGAAAGGCCGAATGCCTGTATTGTAAATACGGTCATGCAGATATCTTCTCTTCCGATGACCATTGCAGTCAGCGTAAACCATAATAACTACACCAATGAGCTTATCAGAAAATACCGTGAATTCACAGTAAGCGTTCTCTCGGAAAATACCTCCGGCTCTGCCATCGGCGCTCTGGGTTATACCTCCGGACGTACTAACGATAAGCTTTCAAATGTGCGTTATACTCTTCTGCGCGAGGGCGCTCCGGTTATCCGCGAGGAGATCTGCTGCTGGTTCTTCTGCAAGGTAGTCAATACTGTTGAGACTGTGACCCATACCATTTTCATAGCCGAGCCTATCGCCGGCAGCGAAAAAATAAAGGGCAAGCCCATGACCTACGATTATTACCGTAACGTCATCAAGGGAAAGTCTCCGAAATATGCACCCACCTACTACGAGGAAAAGGAAGAGGCTGCCGAAAAATATGTCTGCAATATCTGCAAATATGAATACAGCGATACTCTTGTACCGTTCGATGAGCTTCCGGAGGATTGGATCTGTCCTATCTGCGGCGCTCCGAAGGCAGTTTTCAAAAAGCAGAGCTGACCTGATGCATTGAACCTCTGCAAATATTCTATCATATCAAAATCACAATGTCAAGAATACTTGTCATATTTCATCTTAAACTTGACATTTTCTAATTTAAAATATCGGAGAAGATAAAAATGACAACAAGGGAAATACAGGACGAAATACTTAAACTGAAAAAAGAGAACGATGTGTGTATCCTCGCTCACAGCTATCAGGCTCATGAAATACTGGAGGTCGCGGATTTTACCGGTGATTCATATGCTCTGAGCAAAATGGCTAAGGGAGTCGCAAACAAGACTGTGCTCATGTGCGGAGTTCGCTTCATGGCTGAGACCGTGAAAATGCTTTCGCCGGAAAAGAAGGTCATTCTGTCGAATCCTGTCGCCGGATGTCCCATGGCGGAGCAGATGGATAAGGAAATGATCGAAGCCGTAAAGCTGAAATATCCCGACTATACGGTAGTTGCCTATATCAATACCACCGCAGCATTAAAGACCGTATGTGATGTATGCGTTACCTCGTCGAGCGCCGTGAAGATCGTCGGCGCGATAGACAACCCGAATATACTTTTTATTCCCGACTGCAATCTCGGGGCATTTGTCGCAAAGGCTCTGCCTGACAAGAATATCAAGCTTTTGCAGGGCGGCTGTCCGACGCACGCTGCCGTTACCGCGGAACAGGCAAGGCTCGCAAAGGAGCTTCATCCCGACGCCCTGATGCTCGTTCATCCGGAATGCAGACCTGCAATATCCGAAATGGCTGATTATGTCGGTTCGACATCCGGCATAATGGAATATGCGAAAAAATCAGATGCCAGAGAATTCATTATCGGAACTGAAAACAGCATTGTGCAGCATTTGCAGTATGAATGTCCGGACAAGAGATTCTATGTAATGTCGAAAGGACTTATCTGCGAAAACATGAAGGCCACAACACTTGTTGACGTTCTCAATTGCGTCAGAGGCTGTGCCGGAGAAGAGATCCTTATGGATGAAAGCACGATCCTCCAGGCAAGAAAGTGCATCGACAAAATGATCGAAATGGGCGGCTGACAAATGTATTTACCGCACATAGAACGGTTCAGACTGAGATCCAATGCAATACATGATCGGGACACCCCTTTTCCGGGCGTCCCTTTTTTGTGCGGTGTTGCCTTTGTTCAGGAAAAGGTAATTCTCTGCGGTAAAAAAATAAATATGCAGTATGGAGTTGAATTATATCATAAGATATGATAATATGGGATATGGTAAAATCGGTCAGGCATATTCCGGAGGTGAAAGCTTTGAAAAAAGATGAGATAATATCTGTAAAGTCTACACTTGGAAAAAGCAGAAAAAAACCGCCTAAGCCTAAAAAACAGGTCAGCGATTATTCCTTTAATGATAATAATACTACCGGACTGAAACGCGCTCTGGTGCTGCTCCCTATCATAATTATCGGTGTTATTATCACTGCACTGATAGTGGGTATACATCAGTATACTTCCATCTATTCAAAGACACCGCATAATACCGAGGATAAAATAGAATCCTCAGAGGCATCAAAATTCGACGAAAGCAATCTCCTTATGATCGTTTCTCCTGATAATCCTCTGCCGTCGGATTATAAGCCGCAGCTTGAAACCTATGACGGGGAACGGTTCGATAAAAATATTATCCCCATGCTGAGAGCTTTGATGTATCAATCGGAAAAGGACGGTGTTTTCCTGAAAATAAGCGAGGGCTACGTTACCTCTGAGGTACAGCATGAACGCTATATGGACGAGGTGCAGAGGCTCAAGGCACGCGAAGGCTACGGCGAGGCAAGAGCCATGGAAGAGGCAGAAAAAACTGTCCCTATGGAAAATCATTCGGAAATGCAGAGCGGTCTGGCTGTAAAATTCAACTCACTGAAAAATTCCGATTTCGCTTCAAGCGAGGAATACCACTGGCTGGAGCATAATTGTATCAAATACGGTTTCATACTGAGATACCCCGAGGATAAGGAATCCAGTACAGATTTTGCTTTTGACCCGACTCATTTCAGATATGTAGGTACGGAAAATGCCCAGAAAATGCGCTCACTGAATATGACGCTCGATGAATATGTTTCATACCTCAATGCAAGAGGCCGATAAAACCGGACGGAAAGGTTATCTTTCCGTTCTGTTTTTTTATTATGAGCATATAAATTAAGGAACCGATCAGAAAAAAAGGAGTGACCGATCGTATGGAGCATGAAGAATTATCCGTTGACGAAGCCGGACTTCCTCCCTCCCCGCAGAAAAAGGGAAATGCCATGCTGCTGATAATAATACAGCTTATTGTATGTACTCTTATCGTACTCGGAGCTTTTATCGTCAAGCTTATCGGAGGAGAAGCCCATGCCGCTGTCGGAACATGGTTTTACGATAATTACAATAATACTGTCTTTATCGGAGAAGTAAGCCGGATACTGCCTATGAAGGATCCCGTCACAGTATCGGAGGTCAGTACCCCTGTGCCGGAAAACAGTACTGCAGAAAAAAAAGACAAGGCTCCGGAAAAGAGTGAAGTCTCCGGATGAAGCTGATCTCAGGCAGGCTGACCATAGAAATAAGCTTTCCGCTTGCGGCTGTAATGACGGCTGTAATACTGTATGACTGCTCGGTATCAGTGCTTGTCTGCCTTATCGCGATAATACTGCACGAAGGCGGACATCTGCTTGCTCTTTACAGGAATAATTCCTTTCCGGAAAGCATCAGGCTTACTCTTTTTGATATTGCGATAAAAGATACCCGCAGGGCTGTACGGGGCTTTAAACAGGAGTTTACCGTGATCCTTGCGGGCATTGCTTCAAATATTTTATTTTTTGCCGTTTCAATGATACTGAACTGTCTTTTCCCCTGCATTTTCCTGAGGGGGCTTGCCGAGGCAAATCTTTCACTTGCACTGTTCAATTCCCTGCCGGTCGATTCACTTGACGGAGGACAGGCTTTGCTGCTGATCCTGAGCAGAAGCCATCCTCCCGACAGGGCAGTGCGTATCGTGGATATTATATCACTGATAATACTTTTCCCTCTTCTCGTTCCGGGATTCATGCTGCTTTTGCAGTCGCGGTATAATTTTTCCCTGCTGCTCACAGCCTTGTACCTTATCGCGGTCATCCTATGCAAACGACGCAGAACGAGTGACGATATTTGACCTTGAATCAGCCTTTCGGGGCATTATTCCTTCCGCAGCAGCATTTATGCGGCCCTCCGTCTGCATATATCCCTGTATGGTTGATCTTGTCGCGCAGAAGCCGCAGAACATTCAGCTCCATATGTTCGCCCGTTTTTTCAAAGCCAAGACCGGAATAGAGCTTTTCCGCATTTTCAGCCGCGTCAAGTGTGATCGAAGTTACACCCTTTTCCTTTGCCTCGTCAATGAGAAGCTCGAGCATCGTCATTGCGATCCCCTGGCGGCGGGCTGAGAGCTTTGTATATACATTCATGATATGGGCACGCTTGCCGAAGGGGTGATCCCAGGTAGGAAGAAGATCATAATAGCATATTGTCGCGCAGGCGATTATCCCGTTATCGTCTGCAAGTATGGTGGTCTGGTCACCGCTGAGGAAAAAACTCTCTGTATCCCTTATGAATGAAGCGGTAAATTCATGATCCTCCGGCAGAGAATTGACCTCCCTGAGCATCTCTGCACGAAGCCCAACAAGAGAGGCGATATCTTCCTTTCCGGATCTATAGAATCTTATCATTTCTTTTTCTCCTTTATTAAATATTGCTGACGCGCTGTGTTTCGCTGAAAAGCAGATTCCTTACATTCTGCATACGGTTATCGAGCGACGCGCTGACATTCGCACAATCGGTAAGCTCATGGGACAGCTTATTAAGCATTTCCTCGGAAATATTTTTCTTATACCTCAGCTTATGCTCAAGGCTTGCCCAGAAATCCATCGCGATAGTCCTGAACTGTACCTCGACCTTTACGAGCTTTTTTTCATTTTCGAGGAAGATCGGTACCGCGACGATCAGATGCAGACTTCTGTAGCCTGTCGGCTTAGGATTCTTTATATAATCCTTGCTGCGCAAAAGAATGATATCGTCCTGTCTCAGCAGACAATCCGCGAGGCGGTATATATCATCTACAAAAGAGCATATCACGCGCACCCCGGCTATATCGTTTATATTTTCCTCGATAGCCTCCAGCGTTCTTGGTATCTTCTTGCGGATGATCTTGCGCATTATGCTGTCGTAATCCTTTACCCTTGAATGGATGGATTCTATCGGGTTGCCGTCGTATTTAAGCGAAAACTGCTCATTCAGCACCTTGAATTTTGTTTCGATCTCCATTATCGCACAATTATAATTTGCAAAAAACTGTTCCACCGGCATAAGGCTGTCGCCGAGGACATCAAGCAGTGCCTCCTCGTCAAAATCAGGATCCTGTGTAAACTGGGCAAGCTCCTTTGCCATTTTGCCTGCTGATTCTATCAATTCATCTTTATTCATTTGTTTTCCTCCTTGCATCATATCCCGAGGAGATCACCGCATTTTGCTTTGCGTGAGATACGATAAAGCTCCCCCTGTTTTTTTGTTACCGTTACGGACGAGTTTTCCTGTGCCGTACAAAGAGACAGGGTCACCCTCCCCTTTTCAGTGATGGGATGTCTCAGTACTCTGCCGCCGTTTACCTTGCAGGCATCCCTCACAAATGCCATATATATGAATTTTTCATCCTCATAGGGCACATCAGCATTTTTGAGAAGCTTATGAAGGCGGGTACGCTGAACTCGCACCGTAAAATGGCACCAGTCATTTTGCAGCCGACATTCATTCTCATGCGGACACGGCGCTGCGATATGTGCCCCCCTTGAAAGAAGAAGCTCCCTTGCCTGCATAAGGTTATTATAACCCGCAGGAGTACCCGGTTCAACGAGCAGCAGAAGTTTTCCTGCGGAATCCCACATATCGGAGACCGCACGCTTACGATCGTGAGAAGAAAGCTCATTAAGCATATAGGATGATAATACCATATCTGCGCTGCGGCCTTCAAGACCGTTGTTGATATCGCTGCTCAGCCATTTCATCAGGTCAGATAAAGCCGGTTCGCTGCGGGCAAGCCTTTTGCCGAGATCAGACATAGCAGCTTCGCGCTCGAGGCAAATGATCTCACGGAGGCTTGCGCCGCCGGAGAAAAGCGCCCACGCCGCCGTACCGGTACCGGCGCCGATATCAAGCACAGAATGAATTTCCGGGATAATGCCTGTGATCTCATCCGTATAACGCAAAGCAGAGGAGACAGCGCAATAGGTTGCCGGCATACGCATCACGGAATAGACAGCAGCGCCGATCTCTGATACGACAAGCCTTTTACCTGTACCGCTTTCATTCATATATCTGTCCGAAACTGCGGCGGCAGCTTTTTTCAGTTCCTGCGGTCTCCATGCAGCAGCATTAAGCTCCACAGCATTAGTCAGCCTTTCAGGCAGTTCCATCTTTATCCATCTCCTGACGATACGTCCTTCTCCTGCCAACAGGGATCATTATTATTCGTATTCTACTATTCGTATTCTACTGAATTATTATAACATAAATTCATACAAATTTGCGCCGCAAGGCGCATATATAAATGAATTTATTAAATGTTCTCTCAGGCGTCCGATGAGAGGACGCGCAGCGTCATCGAATCGGCTTACGCCGTGAGGTTATTATAACATAAATTCATACATATAACAATCGTCGCAGGCAATAAATTTATTTACCCTGTTGCGCCGGCGTGCCGCCGGTGTCAATTCGCGGTGCGTGCCCGCACTGGGCAATTCGCGGGGGTCGCTGCGCTACGCTCCGCTCTGCACTCATACCGAA
>CADCGS010000068.1 GCA_902801055.1 uncultured Ruminococcus sp.
TATTATCTGTCGGAATGATAATTGTTACCAAAACTAACACGGGAGCGCAGGCTCTGCGCCGGCGCATCTGCGGCACTATCTCCCGGCGGTATTGCCTTACTTTCAGATTTTTCTGAGCAGTCAGGCGTGATCTGTTCATCAGAGTTTTAAAATATATTCAAGTATCTGGGCGGGGGTTTCTGCGATAAAGTCCGCTCCTGCCGCAGTAAGCTCGCTTACGGGGCGGAATCCCCAGCTTACTCCTATCTTCCTCAGACGGGCATTTGCAGCCGTCTGCATATCTATATCGCTGTCTCCGATATAGATACACTGCTCCGGTACTGCGCCCACAGAACTTATCATAGCCAGTACCGATGCAGGATCAGGCTTGCGGGGATAACTGTCCTTTTTGCCCCACACGGCAGCAAATTTTCTTCCGGGGAAAAGCCTGCGTATAATTTCCTGAGTAAAAACATCAGGCTTGTTTGAAAGCACGCAATAGCCTGTTCCTCTGCTGTCGAGAGAATCGAGCAGCTCTGTTATACCGTCATACGGGCGCGTAAGATCAGCATAATGACGGCTGTAGTATGAATTGAAATCGGCAAGGACTGATGCCTTTTTTTCTTCTTGTGTACCTTCGGGAACGACCATTGCCCTGTCGGCAAGTACGGATATGCCGCTGCCGACCATGAAACGGTACTTTTCTCTGTCGTGAGTCGGAAAGCCGTTCCTTTCAAGGGCATAATTCATTGTATCAGCAAGATCATAAAGAGAATTTATAAGTGTTCCGTCAAGGTCAAAAATACAGTATTTTATTGTCATGGTCATTTCTTTTCCTTTTTCAGAAGGGTCTTTTTTTCGGGCAGTGCGGGGTCATTTCCGCTGCCGCCGAGCTTTGTCTGGTGTACTCCTTCAATGACGGGGTGGGGGGGAGGAACAGCCCTGCGGTTGAGAAGGAAGATTATAATACCCAGTGCGACAAGCAGAATTATCAGCGATACAGTGCAGAATATGATAATATCGGATATATTTGCAGCAGAAACATCTGTTTTGACTAATCCCTTTGTACCGCCCAGAGAGATAGAGTATTCCCCTTTATCATTCTTGTCGGAATATTTTGTTTCGCTCTGAGCCGATACGGTCAGGTTCAGATATTTTGTATATTCACCGCTACGCGGCTTTACGGTATAGGTCACGGGGGTTTCGATATTCTTTCCTACGAGGATCGAAGAAAGATCCACAGTATCCTCTATATGCTTTGTTGTGCGCAGGGTCATTGCGGGAACATTGGAGGAAAGCGTGATAAGATTATTGTCTCCGAAAATATCGGTGACCTTGGAATTCAGTTCGGCGGGAGTTCCGCTGAATGTTACCGTGCATACTGCAAGCTTATCCTCGGAAAGCTCATCTGCGGGGATACCCTTTCCTCTGAAATATGATGCTGTGTAATTTGAAGCTTCATATCCGCCCTCAGATATTTCATAACGGAAGGAGAATGTTTTCTTGAGCTGATCCTGGTCGAGCGGAGTAAGCGCGATATCAATATTCTGCGGCACATATTGTTTGCCGTCGTTTATCTGAAGGGTCAGGGTGGGAACGGTTTCGGATATGCCGACTACCTTGCCCGGATTATTTTCCGTAGTGAGCTTGTCAGCATTTTCCCATTCAAAATTACGGTATATACGGCAGTTATCAAGCTGTGAGCCGTTTGTTGAGGAATATATGTATTCCAGCGGTACATCGGAATTTCCTTCGCTGACGTAATTTGAAAGATCTATTGTTTCGGTATAGGAATTCTGATATGAAAGGGGATCGCTGCATGAGGCTTTGTCTGTATATTCGATATCGCCGTATACTGATGACAGCAGCCGGTTCGTATAGCCCTCCATCTCCTTCATTGTAAGGTTGGTAAAGGCTGCCTTATAGGAATAATTACCGTTTTCAAGGCTCCAGTCAGCCTCTGCATTACTGTCGGTCACGCTTTTGAAATATTCGGATACCTTGTTTCCGGCGGAATCAAAGGCGTTCTGAGTGATCGTGAAAACGATGGTACGGTCAAAGGATTTATTTTTATTTACTGTAGTTACGCGGATATTCTTTATCGGGAGACCGCTCAGCTTCTTTACGGAAACGGCAGGATTTGTATTTACTGTATCGGTCCCGAAGGTAACGGAGGTCGAGCTTTCCTCGCTTTCAAAATCAAAATCGGAATTCTGCTGTGCGTGTGCGGCGGTATTTATCCATTCAAGCAGCTGACAACTCTGGAAGGGTTCTTCAATTCTCCATCCGCTTGTCAGGGCATTATCGGGATTTGCAAAGGTGATCCCGGGGCGTGTGCCGAGGATATCGGTCAGCTTGTTAGTATAATCGGAAAAGGAGGTAAATGAAAGCGTAAATGTATATGCGACCTTATCCGATGAAGGATCCTTTGAAAATACAAGTGTATCCGGGCAGTTGTCCGTTATGAGCTTGTCGAGTGTCTCAGCCTTTTCCGATCCCGGAGCTACAAGTGACTGAGGATAGGTCACTGTAAATGTTCTTGTTCCTGCAAATGCCGGTGAGACCGACAGTGAGGTTTTCAGATCAGCCTTTTCCGGCTGCGACGGAGAGCATCCGCAGAAAAGTGCGAGGCAGATCAGTGATGCCACTGCTGCCGATATTCTCCAGACATATCCGATAGTTTTTTTCAATTTCTATCACTCCTTGCATCTGAACGTCTGTAAAGACGAAAACTCAAATAAAATGATATAATAATCTATTCTCTATTTTACTATTTTTGGAATGTATTGTAAAGGTCATAATATAAAAAATATATAGAAAACGTAATATAGGCAACACCGCTGGGAGACCGCCTTACGTCTTAGCACCACATCTGCTGCGCCCGAAGGAAGTGCCATGAAACAAAATTATGTGATAAAAAAAACGTCCCGGCATGAATGATCATACCGGGGCGGGGAGGGATCCTTTTACGGATCGTTATTTATTTTTTTACTGTCACCTTGCAGCTTGCTTCCTTGCCGTTATAGGTGCGTACTGTTACATAGGCTGTTCCTTCTTTTACAGCCTTGAATTCGCCTGTCCAGTTTGTCTTTGTCATCTTGACAACTGAGCTGTTGCTTGTACGGAATGTACGTGAAGCACAGCCTGAACCATCTGGAATTATTGCGCTGAGTGAGCCTGTCTGACCTACCTTGAGCGTCATGACTGCCTTGTTTACCTTAACGCTTACGGGAGCATTTTTAACTGTTACCTTACAGGTGCTTTCCTTACCGTTATAGGTCTTTACTGTTACATAAGCAACACCGGGCTTTACGCCGTAGAAATTGCCTACCCAGTCGGTGCGTGTCATTTTAACGACAGAACTGTTGCTGGTTCTGTAGGTTCTTGTTGCGCAGCCTGCACCGCTGTTTACGCCGGAGCCGATCTCGTATTTCTCGCCTACGCCGATCGTCAGGATACCCTTTGTCAGGGTGATGGATGCGGGTGCATTCTTTACGGTGACGGTACATTTTGCAGTTACGCCGTTATTGCTCTTTGCGGTGATCGTTGCTGTACCGTTGGAAATACCCTTTACCTTGCCTGCGCTTACTGTAGCGACACCGGTATTGGAGCTTGTCCAGGTTATGGTCTTGTTTGCTGCATTTGAAGGAGTTACTGTTGCGGTAAGTGAGATAGTTTCGCCCTTGCCGATCGTTGTAGCGGTTTTGTTAAGTGAAACACCTTTTACTGCTACAGCCGATGAATCTGTAACTGTTACCTTGCAGGAAGCGGTCTTGCCGTTGTAGGTCTTGGCTGTTATGGTAGCTGTACCTGCTGATTTTGCTGTGATAACGCCGTTGGAAACAGCCGCAACATTTGAATCTGAGCTTGTCCATGTTACTGTCTTGTTGACTGCATCGGAAGGAGCAACTGTTGCGGTGAGCGAAACAGTCTTTCCCTTTTCAACAGAAACTGAGGTTTTGCTGAGTGTAATGCCTGTGGGAACAACTGTAACGGGGAGATCCATCCATATTGTGCCGTCATAAAGCTTTTTCTCGGTATAGCTCTGGGACATACCGGGTGCAAGAGGAGCGGGGATCTGGTCGCCTGAACCGTTGTTGAAGATGACCATTATATTCTTGCAGCTTGCGAACTGTTTGGGAAGAAGATACTTATAAAGACCGTTTTTGCAGTCTGTCATTACAGCTCCGGGCCAGGAACCGTTGGTAACAGGATTATTCTTATCTACGCTTTCGTCATAGACATAGACATTTACCTTTTTCCAGTTGGTTTTGCTGTTGTCGAATACCATTCCGCCTGATTCAAGATCAGGATATATTTTTACAGCAGCCTTGATATAATTATAGGATGAGCTTACGGTTTTGCCGGTTTTAGTATTTCCTGTCAGCGTAAGAGTGATCGTTGAACCCGGCTCAGCATCCTTACCGATCTCTATTGTCTGGTTATCTGTGTAGGATGCGGTGCTTGTAGAAGAATTCGTCTTGACGGTGTATTTTGTATTGGTCACGTCAATTGCGCGCAGTGTTACGCTCAGGGCTTCTGTATTGAAGGTAGTATCGGATACTACGGAGGCTTCTACGCGGCTGGTGAATCCTGAATCATAGATTACTGCGATACCGCTGCTGCCTACTGTACCGGTGATGGTATCCTTGGTTACGGTAAAGGTATTGCCTGTTACTTCATCCTTATAGGTACCTGCCTTTGCATAACTGCTTACGTTTGTTACGGAGACTTTCTTGTTTCCGCCGGAGCCGAGGACGATAACAGCGCCGCCGTCCTTACGGGTGGTTACGGAGCAGTTATTTGATACTGCATAGCTGTCTTCCTTGCCTGCCATTGCATTATGGAAATGGTTCACAGCGGCAACCTCAGCGCTTGTGAAGTGCATAGAACCCTTGTCGCCTGAGCGGATGCTTCCGGGAGAGGTCGCATATGGGCGGGAAAGATACAGGGAAGTTGCGTCGTTTCTTGATGTTACTACTGCATATGCGCGGTCTACCTGATTCTGGGTAGCGGCATTTGATTCCTTGCCCTCTTCATTGGCATATGTATCGTGGCTTTCGCCCCAGTATACGAGCTTATCGGCGCTTATCCCGTTTTTCGTCCAGCCTGCATTTGTAGACGGAGCAGTCCCCTTCATGAAGGAGCTGAGGAGAGTATTGCCGTAGCCGTTATCTGTTACAGACATATATTTGGTATATTCTGCCATGAGTGCTTTGGAATTTGATCCGCCCGGGCTTGAAAGGATCTCGCCGTAATTATAAAGCCCTTTGTTGGTAACGACGGACCAGAAATCACAGTTTTCACTGGGAAGACCGATATGCTTTGCTGCATCCCAGCGGATACCGCTTACACCAAGAGTTTTAAGTTCATCTATATAGGATGATACAACGCTCTGGACATAAGTATTTTCAGATTTCAGATCCTTCATACCGAGGTCGCCGTTAATTACCTGATTTCTGTCGCTGTAGTTGGTTATCTTGCCGAGGGAATGCCAGTATTTTGAGGGCTTGAGGTCATCCTGGATCTTTGTATGGTCGCCTGCCATATGGTTTGCTACAACGTCAACTATTACATTGATGCCGTATTTTTTGGCTTCGGTGCAGAGTTTTTTCAGCTCTGTCTTTGTACCGAGGGGATTGGTCTGTACAGAGAAGGTAGTCGGCTGATACATCCACATCCATGTCATCTGATCCTGTACAATACCCTGAGCCGGTGAAGTCTGGACCGAGGTAAAGCCTGCCTTTGCGATATTGGGAAGCTCTGCCATAATGTCGGTATACTTCCAGTCGAAGCAGTGGAGTATTGTACCCTTCTGGATACTGTCTGCCAGTCCATAGCTCTGCGGGTCTGTATCCGCTGCCGATACCGGCAAAGCTGCGAAGGAGCTTGCCGCAAGCACTGCTGTAAGAACCAGGGCAGGGATACGTCTGAGTCTGTTGCTTTTCACTGATTATCACTCTCCTGTTTAATATTGAAAAAATTTACACGGGCTTCTGCAGGACAATATCCTACATATCTCCATTATCTATTTTATCATTAATTATCCTGTTTTTCAATCAGTAATATTTGTTTTTTTATTACTCATTTGCTTTAAGGCAACACCGCCGGGAGAACGCCTTACGGCTCAGCACCACAAAATTTGCTTTATAACCGTCAGCTTATTGGCTCGTTTTGCACGATCTGACGAAAAAACAGGAGGCGCTATCTTTGTGCGGTATTGTCTTTTATGCTATGCGGATGGATATATCATATCATGCGGAGATCAGAGTACTGCGCTCAGATAAGTTCTCCGTTTACCCGTACCTCACAGTCCGAGCGGTTGATCGCACAGAACAGGCTTCTTGCGGATGCCTTGAATATGCCGTGTGATATACCGACACCGAAAACAGTTCTTCCGTCGGGATCCTTTACCTGCATATAGCAGATAGCCTTTGAATCGGAGCCCTGGGAAATTGAATGTTCCTTATATTTTTCTATTTCAAAGCCGATAACGCCGACGGAGCGGAGGGCATTTGTGAGAGCATCAATAGGTCCGTTGCCCTCGCCGTAGATATCGACATCCTTATCTGCCTTGACGAGGTGGATAGTACCGGTGAATGTAGCTTCGTTTTCGCCGATATTCCGGATAACGTGTTTTACGAGCCATACCTTCTGTTCAATGTCGATATAATTCTTATTGAATACCTCCATCAGATCGGAGGGAGAAAGCTCCTTGCCGAGCCTGTCGCTTTCAGCCTTTGCGAGAGCGCCGAATTCCGGGTGCATCCTCTTGGGCAGCTCATAGCCGAAAACATTTTCCATAATGAATGCCGCACCGCCCTTGCCGGACTGGGAATTATAGCGCACTATAGCCTCATATTCTCTTCCGACATCAGCGGGGTCGATCGGCAGATAGGGGATCTCCCATTTATCGCTGTTTGTCTGTTTTACATAGTCAAAGCCCTTCTTGATCGCATCCTGATGTGATCCTGAGAATGCGGTGAATACCAGATCTCCGACATACGGCTGACGTTCGCCGATCTTCATATTGGTGCATCTCTCATAGATCTCCTTATATTTCGGCAGGTTGCTGAAATCCAGACACGGGTCAACACACTGGGTATACATATTCAGACCGACAGTCACGATATCGAGGTTACCGGTACGTTCGCCGTTTCCGAAGAGAGTACCCTCTATTCTTTCCGCGCCTGCGAGCATAGCCAGCTCAGCGCAGGCAACGCCCGTACCCCTGTCGTTATGGGGATGAACGCTGATAATAGCGGCATCGCGGTTCTTTATATGGGTAATAAAATATTCGATCTGGTCGGCATAGGTATTGGGTGTACACATTTCCACGGTATTGGGCAGATTGAGGATGATCGGATTTTCCTTTGTTGCGCCGACCGTATCCATTACAGCCTCGCAGATCTTAACAGAATTATCGACCTCTGTACCCGAAAAGCTTTCCGGGGAATATTCAAGACGGAAATTCGTATCGCCCTCGTAGCCGTCGATCAGTTCCTTGATAAGCTTAGCGCCCTCGACCGCGATATCTATTACGCCCTGCATATCCTTTTTGAATACGACCTTTCTTTGCAGCACCGAAGTCGAATTATAGAAATGCACGATAACATTTTTAGCGCCCTTTACCGCCTCGAAGGTTTTACGGATAAGGTGTTCTCTTGCCTGAACGAGCACCTGAATAGTAACGTCATCCGGGATATGGCCGCCCTCGATAAGCTCGCGGCAGATCTCGTATTCAGTTTCGCTTGCTGACGGGAAGCCTATTTCGATTTCCTTGAAGCCCATATCAACGAGTGCATGGAAGAATTCGAGTTTTTGTTCCATATTCATCGGTGTAACGAGAGCCTGATTTCCGTCTCTCAGGTCAACGCTGCACCATATTGGTGCTTTGGTAATGGTATTATCCGGCCAATGTCTTTTCTCCATTTTGATCTGTTCAAAAGGAATATACTTCTTATAACCTTTTTCCATGATTAAACCTCCGTTTTATGATAGTGTTATCCGTAAATTCCGTAAAAGCAATACAAAAAACCGCCCGATGTCCATATGCGGACAAGGGGCGGGCAAAATGCTCGCGGTACCACCCTGTTTCAGATGCAGTGCATCCCTCAGCGGTCTCTGACAAGACCCCGGCCTTTAACGCAGCCCTGCGTACCGCCCTACATTATCGGACGGTCAACTCCGGAACGAGCTATACATACAGCCTCTGCCGCTGCCTTACACCGACCGGCAGCTCTCTTTGCGCTTACAGCAGTATCTTATTTTCCTTCACAGTCTTTACAAGATTGGTTATACTATTATTATATACACCGTTTTGTTATTTGTCAAGATGAATTTATTATGTAACCGTTTTACTCTAAATTGCAATATAAAATGTCAGTGAAATTAAGCGACATTTAATTGTTTAAGCAGATCGTTAGCAGACAGTCCGTTGAAGATTCTTCTAGGGTAGT
>CADCGS010000069.1 GCA_902801055.1 uncultured Ruminococcus sp.
GAGTGAGCGGAGCGAACGATTACGCGAATTGCACGAAGTGCAAGGGTCCAGGGAGCTTGCTCCCTGGCGGGGGTCCGGGGCGAGCAGCCCCGGGCAGGTCTGGGCGGCAGCCCAGCAAGGGCGGCACGCACCGAAATCAACAATTATAATATTTGTATTTGACTGTAAGATAATAATATTATATAATAGAAATGTACGGCTGTTGTCGGAATATTCGGATCAGGATAAAAGCCTGATCGCTTAGCTTTTTATTTCAGGGATTCTCTGAAAAAACAGGACACGAGCGAGTTTGCATATATGGATTTTTCGCAGACAGGGCGAAAAGCCGCATTAATGCTTGCTTTATTAAATTATTGCTGTATTAATCAATAGACTTGACAACACAGTTTGCGGAAAAAATGCAGCAAAAGCGCCGTGAAGATGGTTTTCAGGGGTTCCCTTCAGTAAGGATGCGATAATAAATGATACATCTGGAAAATGTTTCTAAAGTCTACCCTAACGGTACAGAAGCTTTAAAAAATGTTTCTCTGGATATAAATAACGGAGAATTTGTTTTCATAGTCGGCCCCTCCGGAGCAGGAAAAAGTACTTTCCTGAAACTGCTTATCCATGAGGAAAAAGCAACCTTCGGAAAGATCAAGGTCAACGGCTATGATCTGATGAAAATAAAAAATCGCCGGATCCCGTATCTGCGCAGAACAATGGGGATCGTTTTTCAGGATTTCCGGCTTATAGATAAAATGAATGTCTATGATAATATTGCTTTCGCTATGAGAGCTATCGGTGAACCGGAAAGAAAGATCAGAAAAAGAGTTGCCAATGTTATCGAAATGGTAGGCCTTAAAGGCAAGGAAAAACGCAGACCGAATGAACTGTCGGGCGGTGAACAGCAGCGCGTCAGTCTTGCAAGAGCATTGGTAAACAAACCTGAAATGATAATTGCCGATGAGCCTACCGGAAATATCGACCCGAGAATGTCTTTCGAGATCATGAAAAAGCTTGTGGAAATAAATGAAAATGGTACAACCGTTATCGTTGTAACTCATGAGCATGAGCTTGTAAAGGAATTCGGCGGAAGGATCATTATAATCAACGGCGGAGAGGTAGAACGCGATGACAGAATAAATACTATATACCACCCCTCGGATGATAAGGATATTAATATTGAGGAGGCGGGAAAATGAAACTGTCAAGCTGTAACTATCTTGTAAAAGAGGGACTTAAAAATATCTGGAATAACCGTATGATGTCTTTGGCATCTATCGTGGTTCTTGTTTCATGCCTTATCATTACCGGGTCGGCTATGCTCCTTTCGATGAACGTTACAAGACTGATCGCGGGTATCGGCGACGATAACCAGATCAATGTTTATCTTGATTATGAAATGTCTGATATCGATGCAATAAAGCTCGGCTCGGAAATTTCAAAGATCAATAATGTCGATGACTGCGTTTTTTATTCAAAGGATGAGGGACTGAAAGAATTCAAGGATAAGCTCGGTGATGATCTGTATCAGAGTCTCCAGGGCGATGAAAATCCTCTCGGAAATGTATATAAAGTCAGGCTGAAGGATCTTTCCGAGTATAAGGATACAATAAAGGAAATTCAGTCTATAAAGGGCGTCATGAGCGTAAGCGACAGAGCCGCTATCGCCGGAACGCTTACAAAGCTTAACCATTTTGTCGGCATCGTCGGATTCTGGGTGGTTCTTATTCTTGGCATCGTAACACTTTTCATTATTTCCAATACTATCAAAATGACCATGTATTCAAGAAGGTTCGAGATAAGTATAATGAAATCGGTCGGCGCTACAAATGCATTTGTACGTATCCCCTTTATTATCGAGGCTATGACTATCGGTCTGACAGCCGGCATACTTTCTTCGGCTGCTCTTATCTCAATGTATAACCCCATCAGAAATACAGCGTCCAGTATGATATCACTGATAGGTACTTCTACTATCCCTCTTGAGGAGGTATGGCTCAGGATCATACTCCTTTTCTGCGGGATAGGTATCCTGATAGGCGCATTGGGAGGATTTATTTCGATCACTAAATACCTTCGTAAGGAAGGAGGAGAGATCCTTGGCTGGTAAAAGAAAATTCCATAAAGCTGCAGCAGGATTGATCACTGCCGCTATGATACTCGGTATGGCTTCATTCTACAGTGCAAGCGCTTTTGACCCGGAGGAAAATGCCCGCGAACAAAAAAAGATCGCTCAGGAAAACGAGGAATACAAAAAACAGATAGAGGAAGCAGAAAAATCTATTGCTGACAAAGAAAAATACAGTCAGGAGCTGCAGGATCAGATATCTGACCTTACAAAAAAGATCAAAAAAAGTAATGACCGTATCACTGAGCTGAATAACAATATTAAGGAAAATCAGAAAAAGATCGATGAAAAGCTTGGGGCTATCGACGACAGGCTGAACCTTCTCAAGGACAGATTGAGGACAATATATACAGCTGGTGATATCTCTACATTAGAGATCGTTTTGCAGGCAAAGAATTTTTCGGATTTCATTGATAAAATGGAGCTTGTAAAAAGCATTTCAGCTTATGATACCGAGCTTATCAACGGTCTGAAGGACGAACTGAAAAAAATCGGCAAAGAACAGCAGAAGCTGCGTAATGATAAGGCAAGCGTAGAAAAGGAGAAAAAATCTCTTGAACAGAATAAAAAGAAGATCAATGATCTCTCTGCTGAAAATGAGGAAATAATTGCTGAATTAAAGACCGAAAAGGAAAAAGCCGAAAACTCTATTGCCGAAAATGAAAAACGCCAGGATGTTCTCCAAAAGGCTCTTGACGACTATAACAAGGAACTCGCCGAAAAGGCAAGGATACAGAGAGAACGGCAGAAACAGCGTGAGGCTGAAAGAAAAGCAAGAGCCGAGGCCGCTAAAAAGAAGGCTGAGGAGCAGACCGCCAGACAAAATCAGGAAAACAATAATGATGACGCCGATACGGATGCTGACAGCGACGCTGATGATGAAGATAATTATGAGGATGAGCAGTATATTGATATCAGCGGCAATTATGTATGGCCATGCCCCGGGCATACCTATCTGACGTCAACCTTTGACGAATGGCGCGGCGCGAATAATCACGGCGCTCTGGATATCGCTGACGGAAATATTTACGGGGCATCGGTAGTTGCTTGCTGGTACGGAACAGTCTTTTCCACATGGGAAACCTGTACGCATGATTACGGAAAATTCTCGAGCTGCGGATGCGGCGGAGGCTACGGAAATTATGTTATGATCGACCACGGCGGCGGAAAGATCTCGATTTACGGTCATCTTTCCGGAGTGACAGTATCTCCCGGAGATGAGGTCGTCCCCGGACAGCTGATAGGTTTTGTAGGGTCTACGGGCTATTCAACAGGGCCGCACCTTCATTTTGAAATGCAGTACAACGGTGTACGCTATGACCCCCTTGAGGAATACAACTGATAAACAAAACCATAACGATAAGGCATATCTGTTTTACGCAGGTATGCCTTTCTTTATTGCCAGCAAAAACTCAATATTATTTCTCAGATATAATAGAATTAATTCAGACAAAAAATGAATTATGTCATACTGATTACTATATATCGTGTATTTTATAAAAAAATTTTATATAAAACTACAATTTATTATTGATTAAATCGCGGCGCTGTGATAAAATTAATATAAATCTAAGCTTAAAATACGCTTTATTGTGTATTTTTACAAAACAATATATAGGAGGCATAAGAATGGTAAAGCATATCGTCCTTTGGAAAATCCGTGACGATGACCAGAAACAAAAGAATATTGATCATATGATAGATATTCTCACCGCGCTTGTAGGTAAGGTCGAAGGTCTTGTAAGCATGGAAATGGGCTATAACTTCAACGAAGGCTCAGAATATGATGTTGCATTATATGCAACCTTCAAAAACGCCGCTGCATTGAAGTATTACCAGAATCACCCTGAGCATCTCAAATGCAAGGAATTTGTCAGAAGTGTTGCTGTCGGAAGAACTGCAGCCGATTACTTCTATGAAGAAGGTGTGCGCAACGCTCTTCCCTTTGATAAGGTAGCTGACGTTCCGACAACTGACGAACCTCTTCCCGACGTCAAAAAAGGCAAGGCTGTTTCTGCAGTTACAACACCGAAACGTGATGTCAAAATAGAGATCACACAGCCTGCACCTATTGTGCCGAAAGAAAAAGCACCGGATCCGAAACCGGCTCCGGCACCTGCTCCCATTCCGGCTCCTGTTCCGGCTCCCGCTACGGATCCGGCATCTAAAGCGGCTCCGAAAGAACCGGCACCGGCTCCCGCTCCTAAAGCAGCTCCGAAAGCTCCGACACCGGCTCCTGCTCCTGCTCCTGCAGCAGCTCCCGTACCGGACAGCCAGGTAATAGAAAAGAAAAATATCTTCGGCAAGAAAACTCTTGACGTACAGGTAACTCCGCTTGAACAGCGCGCAGATACATGGACTTGTCCGAACTGTGGTAAGATCATGCCCAAGTATGTAGGAACCTGCGGATGCGGCGAACCTCAGCCTTTCAGCTTTGACGATGATCCGCCTGCTCTGCAGAATACAGCCCCGGCAGCTCCCGCTCCTGCAGCAGCACCAGCACCGAACAGCCAGGTAATAGAAAAGAAAAACATCTTCGGCAAGAAGACACTTGACGTACAGGTTACTCCGCTTGAACAGCGCGCCGACACATGGACTTGTCCGAGCTGTGGTAAGATCATGCCTAAATATGTAGGAACCTGCGGATGCGGCGAACCTCAGCCTTTCAACTTTGACGATGATCCGTCTGCTCTGCAGAATACAGCCCCGGCAGCTCCTGCTCCGGCTCCTGCTCCGGCAGCAACTCCGGCGCCGGCAGCAGCTCCCGCTCCTGCAGCAGCACCCGCTCCGAACAGCCAGGTAATAGAAAAGAAAAACATCTTCGGCAAGAAAACGCTTGAGGTTCAGGTAACTCCGCTTGAACAGCGCGCCGACACATGGACTTGCCCGAGCTGCGGTAAGATCATGCCCAAGTATGTAGGAACCTGCGGATGCGGCGAACCCCAGCCGTTCGTATTTGATGATGAACCGCAGATCACACAGGATCAGAACAGTGCCCCGGAGCTTGGTCAGATAAAACCTGAACAGACTGATGATGATTCGTCAGGCTTTATCAGCGATATGTCTGATTTCAGCAATGCAGCACCGTCTATTGAAAATTACAGCCCCCAGACCGAGCATATAGACAGAAATCCCGATCCTTCACTCGATTACATAAAGAATGATCAGGATCAGGTCAGAAAGACCGCTATGCCCTTCGGAAAGAATAAACTCGAAGAAGAACCTGCTCCGTTTGATTTTGAAAATGTTCCGCCGGCAGCACCTATGAGATTTAATGATACTGCTCCGGGCAGCGACGACGATCTTCCGGATTTCAATTTCGATGATGCTCCCCCGCCGGCTCCGATGCGTTTTGACGATGCATCTCCGGCAAAGCCGATGAGATTCAGCGATGCACCTCCGGCTCCTGCTCCGGCACCGGCTCCTGCCAAGCAGAAGCACCTCTTCGGTAAAAAAGCAAGAGAAGCAGAAGTAATGAGAAAAGCTGAAGAAGCCGTTCAGAACCGTAAGGATGTTCCGAATGACGGCACATGGACCTGTCCGAATTGCGGAAAGGTAATGCCTAAATATGTCGGCACCTGCGGATGCGGCGAAAGACAGCCATTTGAATTCTGATCAATATCAAAGCCGATCATACGTCCTGTATGGTCGGCTTTTTCTGTGCATAGAATTATCCCCCCGTATCATGAATACAGGGGGATAGTATTTTTAGGGCTATACCGCACAAATACAGTGCCGCAGATGCGCAGCCTGTTTTTTCATCAGAATGTGCAAAACGAACGCCTATAACCCGTCGGTTATCAGGCGAGTTTTGTGCAGAATGATGGAAAAAGTACCCAAGGGCACTTCCTTCGGGCGCAGCATATATGGTGCTGCACGGTGCTGCCTTTAGTTTTCTTTATAACGGTGCATACCGCTCAGATCGGATATCATTATGCAGCCGGTAGTACAATTTTTGGCACATACACCGAAATCGGGACAATCGGTACATTTCTCATAATCTATCACTGCAACATTGTCAGTGACCTTTATTGCGCCGAGAGGACATACCTTTTCGCATTTTTTACAGCCGATACAGCCGTTTGAGCAGATCTTTCTTGTAACTGCACCCTTGTCCTTATTGCTGCAGGTAACAACCACCTTCTCAACATCTGCTACAAGAGATATAAGATGATTCGGACAGGTTCTGGTACAGATCCCGCAGCCTATGCATTTTCTGCTGTCTACATGGGCTATGCCGTTCTGTATGCAGATCGCATCCTGCGGGCAGGCTGCTGCGCAGTCCCCGAGACCGAGACATCCGTAGGTGCAGCTTCCCTTTCCGCCGTAAAGCAGCTTTGCAGCCACACAGCTCTCTATACCGTGATATTCCACCTTATCCTGCGTCTTTTTACAGTCGCCGGCACAGTGTACAACTGCGACCTGTTCAATTACATCCTCAAATTCAACACCCAGTATCTCACTGAGCTTTCGTGAAACTCCGTCTGCTCCGGGTACGCAAAGATTGGTCGGCGTGTCGGAGCTTTCGCAGAGCGCCTTTGCATATCCGTCACATCCTGCAAAGCCGCAGGCTCCGCAGTTCGCTCCCGGAAGACATTCACGTATCACCGGGAAACGCTCATCCTCCTTGACCGCCATGATCTTAGAGGCTATGACCAGCACCGCTGCACATATTATGCCTATTATAACAACGGGGATTACCGCTGTAAGTATTGGTTCCATTTTTTGTACCTCCTACATCAGGCAAAGAGATTTTCGATGATCCCGCCAAAGCCAAGGAACGACAGCGAGGTTATCGCAGCCGCGATCAGGGTGATCGGAAGTCCCTGAAAGCTTTTCGGGATATCGCTGCCCTCGATCGTTGAACGTACACCCGAAAACATGACCATTGCAAGGAAAAATCCGAGACCGCTTCCCAGTGAGTTTACCATCGCCTCGACAAAGGTATATCCTTCGTCAATATTGAGAATAGTTACACCGAGAACAGCACAGTTTGTTGTAATGAGCGGGAGATATACACCGAGTGATTTATGGAGCGAGGGTATATATCTTTTGAGAATTATCTCAACAAGCTGCACAAGCGCTGCTATTACAAGAATGAATACTATCGTCTGGAGGTATCCGAGATTATTAGGATTGAGCAGATACATCTGTATGGGCCATGTTACGGCAGTTGCAATAAGCATTACAAATATTACCGCAAGGCTCATGCCGGTGGCGCTGTCAAGCTTTTTGGATACGCCGAGGAACGGACAGATGCCGAGGAACCTTGATAACACATAGTTATTGATAAATACTGCCGAAAGAAGGATAACTATCAGTTTAATCATTTACCGCAGCCTCCTTTGTTTTTTCAGTACAGGACAGCTTTCCGCAGGATTCTGCCTGGGGACAGCCCTCGCAGCCGAAATCCTTTTTCCTGGGCTTATGCTTTGCAAATTTGTTCATGAATGCGATGAGCAGACCGAAAACAAAGAATCCGCCGGGAGCCATTGTCATAATAGTTATTTTATTATCTATAAGTACGGGTATTTCCATACCGCAGAAGGTACCGTTGCCGAGTATTTCACGGATTGTCGCCATCATAAAAAGCGCAAGGGTAAATCCGATACCCATTCCGAGCGCGTCTATCGCAGAGGCGAAAACCTTATTCTTATTGGCGAACATTTCTGCTCTGCCGAGAATGATACAGTTTACAACTATAAGCGGAAGATATATTCCGAGCGACTGGTCAAGCGCCGGTGCGAATGCCTTTACAAGCATCTGTACAGCCGTTACAAAGCCTGCAATAAGAACGATATAGCAGGGAATACGTACCTTGTCCGGGATAACCTTGCGCAAAGCGGAAATAACTATATTAGAGCAGATAAGTACTACCGTAGCCGCTGCACCCATACCGAGTGCATTTATTACGCTCGTAGAGGTAGCAAGCGTGGGACAGGTACCGAGAACAAGTACAAGCACCGGGTTCTCTTTGATAAGACCCTTTGCGAAATTCTTCCAGGTATTCATTTACGCCGCCTCCTTTACTGCTTCATAGGCTTCAAAGGCTGTACCTATCGCCTTTTTGTATGCCTTTGAGGAAATAGTCGCGCCGGTCACGACATCGACCTTTTCATAATCATCAGCTTTCTTTCCGGCATAATTCTTATTATAGCCGCTGCCATTATCGACTACACGCGAGCCGATACCGCTTGTTTCGCTGTGTCCGAGCGTCTTTACAGCCTCTATCGAGCCGTCATTGCGTATGCCGCAGATGAGCTTTATATCGCCGCCGTAGCCCTTTTGTGTCATCATGAAAACATAACCGCTGTTATC
>CADCGS010000070.1 GCA_902801055.1 uncultured Ruminococcus sp.
GCCGTATTGTCCCACTGCATCGGTGTACGTGTACCGGTGCGGCTGAACCCGCCCTCCTTGCTTGTAAGACCGTCCATGAATCTCATGCCGATCTCGTCACCGTAATACAGGAAAGGAACGCCGGGCATCATGAATATGAATGAATAGGCAAGCTTTGCCTCCTGAGGAGTAAACATTTTTGTCATTCTCGGAGTATCATGGTTGCAGGTGATAAAGCTGATATATCCCTTATCCTTTGTTGCTTCGAGATCCTCAAGGTATTCATCAAGGAATTTCGTGATATCGCCCTTGCCGTTTTTGCCGAATACAGCCTCACATTCGCCTGTCTCCAGGTTTTTGTCACGGAAAAGATAACGGTAGCCGTTATTATCATGGTCGAGGTAGAAATCGCAGTGGAAGCCTGCCCCGAGAGCGACTTCAGGATTACACCATTCCGATACGAGGGCAGCCTCTGGATAATCCCTGTCGAGCATTTCACGGATACCTCTCCAGATCTTGCAGGTCTCGGGCTTTTCTCCGTCCTCATTCTTTACAAGGGAATCCGCCATATCGACGCGGAAACCGTCACAGCCTGCATCAAGCCAGAAGCGCATTATATCCTTGAGAGCCTCTACGGTTGCAAGGCAGTCGGGATCAGAGGGGGATTTCTGCCATGCGGGATGGGTTATATTATTGAAGCCGTAATTCAGCGCCGGCTGCGAGCTGAAAAAGTTTACGAGATAATTTCCGTCACGGTCGGTTATACCGCAGAGAAGCCTGTACTGAGGCGGCGCCTCCCATACGCTGTCTGTCCAGATATAGCGTCCGCTGAATTCGTTCTTTTCCGGCTTTTTGCTGTTAAGGAACCATTCATTCTGATCGGATGTATGTCCGGGAACAAGATCGAGAAGTATTTTTATTCCCTTCTCATGGGCAAGGGCGAACATCTCACAAAGCTGCTCATTCGTACCGTAACGGGGCGCTACCTTATAGTAATCCCTTACGTCATAGCCGGCATCCATAAAGGGAGAATCAAAAACCGGATTGAGCCATATTGCATTGCAGCCGAGGCTCCTGACATAATCAAGCTTTGACATTATTCCCTTTATATCCCCTATTCCGTCACCGTTGCTGTCACAGAAGGTCTGGGGGTAGATCTCATAGAATACTGCGTCTTTTAACCAATTAGGCATTTTTTATCCTCCTTAATATCCGATAAAATTTATTATTTTGATTATAGCATATTTCATCGGAATTTCAAAGAGCCATTTTACAAAAAATCGTCAGATATTACAGCATGACATTTACATTGTATTTCCTGAACCAGTGGTCAAGCTGGATTATATATGCAAGTATCTGCGGCGCACGCATAAGCTGTCCATACCATGGTGAGGATATTTTATCCGGATGCTCTATTATCTCCTCTATACCGTTTTTATCAAGGAATTCATTCACCGGTGACGTCGGATCGCTGAGTATCTCCCTGACCTTTCCTGCACATAATTCAAAATACAGCGGATTGTGCGTCTTGGGATACGGACTTTTCTTTCTGTCGATTATGCTGTCCGGAAGAAGCTCGCGGAACGCAGAACGCACTACTCCCTTTTCCCTTCCGCCGAAAGCTTTTATGCTCCACGGCATATTGAACGCATAATCAACTATCCTCCAGTCACAGAACGGTACCCTGACTTCAAGCCCGTTATACATCGACATCCTGTCTTTTCTGTCAAGCAGCGTCTGCATGAACCAGTAGAAATTCAGAGAAAACATTTCCCTCATTCTTGCATCGAGCCGGCTGTCGCTTTTCAGCCTTTCGGTATTGCGGCAGGTATCACTGTATCGCTGGCGGACATATTCCTCTCCGTGGGGCAAAAATCCCTTTTTCAGAATGGAACGCCGGATATCAAGCGAACGTGACCAGGGGAAATTATCATCATACAGTATTTCCTTATTATGGTACCAGGGATATCCTCCGAAAAGCTCATCGGCACATTCGCCGGAAAGACCTACCGTAAAATCTTCCTTTATCTTTCCGCAGAAAAGCAGAAGAGATGAATCAACATCCGCCATTCCGGGAAGATCACGAGCCTGTGCAGCCGCTGTCAGCGACCTGTACAGATCATAATTATCTATTACCACACTATGATGGCGGGAGCCGATCGCTTCGGACATGATATTTATGAATTCGCTGTCCGGGGTCGGCTGGAAAAGGTTTTTTTTGAAATACCGGCTGTTATCCGTATAATCAACAGAATAGGTATCTATCGCGCCGGCTCCGGTGCGTTTTTTATATTCGGAGGCAACATAGGATATTATGCTCGAATCAAGCCCTCCGGAAAGGAAACAGAACAGCGGAACATCCGATACAAGCTGACGTTCTATCGAATCGGTAAGAAGTTCCCTGACCTTCCTTATGCTCGCTTCGGCATCATCCTCATGCTCATGTGCCGTCAGTCTGAAATACCTTTTCCGGTAAAGCCCCCTCCTGTCAAGCACAGCATATTCTCCGGGAAGAAGCTCCTTTATCCCCCTGAATATCCCCTGCCCCGGAGTTCTGCCGGGACCTATAAGGAATATCTCTGACAGCCCCTGACTGTCTATCTGCGGCGGGATAAGCGGATTTTTCAGCAAAGTCTTTATCTCTGATGCAAAGACAAGACCGGTATCATAAAGATAATAGAAAAGCGGCTTTACCCCGATCCTGTCCCTTGCAAGGAAGAGAGTTTCTGTTTCGCTGCACCATACAGCAAAGGCAAATATTCCGTTAAGCCTTTCGGTGCATGAATTTCCCCAGCATATATATGAGGTCAGTACGACCTCGGTATCACTTCCGGTGCTGAAAGAATAACCCGCTGTTTTCAGTTCATCACGAAGCTCCTCCGTATTGTAAAGCTCACCGTTATATATTATCGTATATGTTTTTTTACCGTATGTCCTGCTCATGGGCTGACGGCCGTTTGCCGGATCAATAACCGCAAGCCGGCGGTGTATCAGAGCAATATTTCTTTCCGTCATTATTCCGCTGTCATCCGGTCCGCGGCGCTTGAGAGATTCCGACATTCCGGAAATGATATCCACCGCAGTGCGAAGATCAAGATTCCTGTCGTACCAGCCTGCTATTCCACACATAATTAATCACCCGTTTTTTATTATATTCCACAATTAATAAATCGTTACAAAAAATTCCACAAAGATTCCTAAATCATTCCCTTTAGTTTCCTAATTCACGCCTTATAATACAGACATAACAAAGAAAGCAGACATACATACGAGAAAACAAAAAAACAAAAATAATAATATCACAGGGAGGTTTTCACTATGTTAAAAAAGACATCTATACTCATGATGGCATTTTTCCTTTGTACAGCAGGCGCGTGTGCAAACTCCGCTTTATCATCAGAGGTCTCTGAAAAAGCACAAAGCACATATTCTGAAAACACAGTAAAATATGATGCGGCAGCGGATACTGATGAGGTATCAGTTCAGGACAAAGCAGACACAGATCAGGAAAGCGAAAGCAGCATCAGCAGTGAAGCATCTGCAAACGGATCATCAGATACCACAGAAGAGAGCACTTCTTCTACAGCAGATGAAACCGTTTCTTCAGCGGATATATCCGAAAAAAGCAGCTCAGGCAGCACAAATAATTCCACAAAGGTCTATACCGCAAATACAGACGGCAAGCTCGATACAGCCGATCTTTTCTCAGACCGTGACCTGACGCAGAGCCCGGATCTCAGCGGGGCATCAACGATCAATGCAGAAAACAACAAGACCTTTACCATCAGCGAGGAAGGAACCTATATCCTGACCGGAACTGCAAGCGAATTTACCGTAAAGGTCGATACCGATAAGCAGAATAAGGTCCAGATCGTTCTTGACAATGCAAATATCACCAATACGAGCACACCGGTAATATATGTTGTTTCAGCCGACAAATGCTTTGTAACCACGGCAGAAGGTACGAGCACCCTCTCGGTAACAGGAAGCTTTACCGCTGACGGAGATACTAATACAGATGCAGTGATCTACTCAAAGGATGATCTCGTTCTGAACGGAAAAGGCACTCTTGTCATAGATTCTTCGGAAAATGGCATATCCGGCAAGGATGATATAAAAATAACCGGCGGCACATATGAGATCACAAGCAATGCCGACAGCATAGAAGCAAATGACAGTATCGCAGTCTATGACGGAACATTCACATTCAATACATCGAAGGATGCACTGCACAGTGAAAACGATGACGATGATACGGTCGGCTGGATCTATATCCAGAACGGAAGCTTCACCATTAATGCATCAAGCGACGGTATCCAGGCTGCAACAGTAGTCCAGATTGACGGAGGAAGCTATAATATAACCTCGTCAGAAGGCATCGAAGCAACATATGTTCAGATAAACGGCGGAGATATCAGCATTACCGCTTCTGACGACGGAATCAATGCTTCCACAAAGAGCAAGAGCATGGGAACTCCTGTGGTCGAAGTAAACGGCGGCAGCATCACCATCGTAATGGGACAGGGCGATACCGATGCAATTGACTCTAACGGAAATATCATTGTCAACGGCGGAACAATAAATATCACCGCTCAGGTATCCTCCTTCGATTATGACGGAACTGCCGAATATAACGGCGGAACGATCATAATAAACGGCTCACAGGTCGATTCCATTCCCCAGTCAATGATGGGCGGCGGCGGAATGGGAGGCATGGGCGGCTTCCAGGGAAGAGGAATATGAAAGGATTGGTCAAAATGAAAAACAAAAAGGTCTTTGCAGTGACGTGCGCTTTAGCAGCGGTCATGATCGCCGGAAGCTCAGCAGCAGTATTTGCAGCAGAGCCAGAGACAGCTAAAGATAACAGCTCTGTTTCTCAGAAGGCTGAAGCATCCGACAGCTCCTCAGCAGAAAAGGACAAAACAGACGAAGGCTCTTCGGCTGAAAGCGCTCCCGGTTCCGACAGCACTGCAAAGAAAAAAGCAAGACACAGAAAATCAGATTCCGGCAATACTGCCGGACAGGAGGGTTCAGATTCTCAGACCGAAAAGTCAGTGCCGTCCGGTCAGGGATCTAACAGTACTCAGGACAGCACCGGACAAAAAAGAAGGCACCGTCCGAAAAGAAAGCAGGCATCCGATGAAAATGGCGATACTGCCGGAAACGACAGTACAGATGCACAAAAGCCTGCAAAGCACAGAAAAAGAAGCTCTGATACTGCCGATGACGGTACAGTAAAGCAGCACAGAGAAAGAAAGCAGAAAAGATCTGATAGATCTCAGACCGAAAACGATCAGCAGAAAAACGAAGCAGATACTGCCTCCGTATAATATGCAAAAAAGACTGCCGCCGGATCATAAATCTGGGGGCAGTCCATATTTATTTTTTAAACACAAAGATATTGCCAAAGATGCGCTGTCAATTGTTTCGTAAGAATGTGCAAAACGAGCGTAGGCAATACCGCACAAAGATAGTGCCGCAGATGCGCCGTCAATTGTTTCGTCAGATTGTGCAAAACGAGCGTAGTTAACCTGACGGTTATTAAGCGAGTTTTGTGCAGAATGAAGGAAAAAGATCAAGCAGATGTGGTGCTAAGCCGTAGGGCGGTCTTTGTGCGGTATTTTCTTAATCTCAATGATAAATGTGCTTCCCTTGCCCGCTTCTGTCTCAACACGGCATTTTCCGCCGTGAAGATCGGTTATCTGTCTGACTATTGCAAGGCCAAGACCCGAAACACCCTTTCCGTTTCTCATGCGTGAAGTATAATATCTGTCCCAGATATGGGGAACCTCCTCCGGAGGTATTCCGTTTCCGCAGTCGGTAACCGAGATCACAGCGGTATCGCCGTTCTCCTTCAGCGAAACACCTATCCTTCGGCTTTCATCGGTATGACGGAATGCATTATCCATCAGATTGTACAATGCCCTTTGTATACCTGTCGAATCACATTCGATAAAGATATTCCGGTCTATATCACGGTCGAGTACGATTTTTTCCGGCTTGTACAGCGCCTCAAAGCTGTCTGCCGTACCGCTTACTATTCTGCTGAGATCTGAACGGATAAATTCCTCCGGTCTTTCATTGGTTTTAAGCTCCGAATATTCCATTATCTCATTAACAAGAGCAGTAAGCCTGTCTGTTTCTTTGATTATGACCTCTATATCGCTGCTGCACTGTTCCCTGTCATCTATGGAAATATCCCTTATCATTTCCGCATAGCCCTTTATCATCGTGAGCGGCGTCCTAAGATCATGGGATACATTTGCCATAAGCTCCATCTGAAAATTATTCGCCTCGACAAGCTTATCATTTGTCCGGTCAAGGGTGCTGCTTAGTTCGTCAAGCTCAGAACAGAATCCCCTGACGGGTTCACTGCGGTATTCCTTTTCTCCGAGCTTTTTTGCCTTTTCCGAAAGCATCGCAACAGGACGGGCAAATTTTCTGGAAATGAACCACGAAATGATAAATCCCGCTATCAGCGAAAGTATCGTTACCCATACAAGCTGTATACTTATGATGGAAACAGAGGAGCCTACGGCATCTATTGTGGCGCTGATATAAAGCACCGACTTTTCATCACTGCCGTTATAATCAATATATGATGCATAAATGAAAAAGTTTTCATCGGTAAATTCCACCGATCCGTTTTCACTTTCCTCAATATCATCATAAAGCTCATAATATGATTCGGGAAGCTCTCTGTAGCCCTCTCCCCTTTTCTCATGCCTGAAATTATTTCCTGTGACGGAAGAAAGATCATTTTTCCGGTTATGCATCCTCTTGAATTCATCAGAGCTGTACAGGACATTACCTTCCGTATCAGTGACAAAGACAAGCAGTGTATTATCGTGCGAAATACTGTCTATTATATCATTTATATCCTCGCTGCTGCCTGAGGTGATGATCTGTCCCGCGGCAGTCCTGACATTGTTTTTTATCATCATATCATAAAAGCTCTGGAGAAATACCGTCTGCAAAAGCCAGAGCACCGTAAAAATAAGGGCTGTGAACAGCACAAAATAAAACCATAGCCTTAACCCGAAGGAAATCGTTTTTCTTTTTTTATTCTTCAAATTTATACCCCACCCCTCTTATGGTATGGATATAATCACGATATGCTCCGAGCTTTCCGCGCAGAAGCTTCATCTGCCAATCGACCGTCCTGTCGTCGCCGTAATAATCATATCCCCAGACCTCATTCAGGATCTGCTCACGCGAAAGCACTATCCCCTTATTCCGTACCAGGTACAGAAGTATACCGTATTCCTTTGCAGTAAGGTCGATCCTCCCGCCGTCAGCAGTTACGGTATGACCGAGGGTATCTATCACAAGTCCTCCTGTTTTCAGGATACCATCATTGTCCTTCGCCGGCGAAGCCTTATGTCGGCTTATTATGACCCTTACCCTTGCCATCAGTTCCTTGGGGGAAAACGGCTTTGTGACATAATCGTCCACACCGACCTCAAAGCCGAAAAGCTTATCAAATTCCGTTCCCCTTGCTGAAAGCATAAGCACAGGTATATCCCTGCTTTCCCTTATTTTACGGCAGGCAGTAAATCCGTCGGTTTCCGGCATCATCGCATCCATTATTATAAGGTCAAAATCCTCTTTTGCACAAAGCTCTATAGCCTCGCTGCCATCATATGCCTGTACTGTTTCATAGCCCTCCCTTTCCGCGTAACGGCAGATAAGATTCACTATATCAGGTTCATCATCTGTTATCAGTATTTTAGCCATTTTCGTTCTCCTTCGTTTCCTGTCCGCCCGGCCTGCCCCAGAGACCGGTTATTTCATCCACTGCCGCCATTACATTATTGAAGCCGAATTGCTTTTCATATTTATAAAAAGCATAAAAGCTCCCCATCAGCTGATATGTTATCCTGACATTTATCGGGACATTGTCCTTCGCCTCTGGATATTCACGGAAGATCTTTTCCTTCAGCTCTATCTCTAACTGCTCCGGGAGCCTTGCAAACTGAGAGCCGGAAAATAATATGCTTATAAGCCCGATCCTTGCGTAAAAGCCCTCTATCAGGCGGTGGCTTGCCGTAACAGGATCGTCAACAAAGATCTTCGGGTCGTCTACGCATTGTATGATATCATCTATCACCTCAAGCTGTAATTTCTCCGACAGGTCATAGATATCCCTGTAATGAAGATAAAATGTCGCTTTGCTGATCTCGGCGCTTTCGCAAAGCTCCCTGACCGTGATCTTTTCAAGCTGCTTGCGCGTCCTTATTGCGAGAAATGCATTACGGATGTTTCTTTCTGTCTTTTTTTCTCTGAGATCCATAGTAAACTCCTTTTCTATTCTGTAATAGTGTCAATTAATTGACTGTTGTATAAAATCGTATATTGATTTATCCGGTATATGTGCTATATTAATTATAGTACGTTAATAGACCCGTGTCAATCAGGAGGTTATCTTATGGATTTCTACAATTTTTACACAGGCAGCGAATTTGAGGCTTACAAGTGGCTCGGCGCACATTATTCTCCGGAAAAGACAGTTTTCCGTACCTTTGCACCACAGGCAAGAAAAATCGAATTGGTTCTTGAGGACAGGATAGTACCCATGAAACAGGTTTATAACGGTCAGTTCTTTGAAGCTGAAATAGAAGAGCTGCCATGCGGAACAAAATACGAATACCGTATCTACGGCGGAAACGGTTTTACCGATCACTGCGACCCCTACGGCTACGGAATGGAGCTTCGTCCGGCACATCGCTCGATCACAGCTGATACCGCATCTTATACCTTCAATGATGAAGCATGGATGAAAAAACGCTCTGATATGAAAAACAAGCCCCTTAATATATATGAGCTGCACGCCGGCTCTTTCCGCAAACCGGGCAGCGAGGCTGACGATTGGTACACCTACGACCAGTTAGGCGCAATGCTCATCCCCTACCTCAAGGAAAACGGATATAATTACGTTGAATTCCTTCCCCTTTGCGAGCACCCGAGCGATGAGAGCTGGGGCTATCAGACAACAGGATATTTTTCACCGACAAGCCGCTACGGTACACCCGAACAGCTTATGAAGCTTATTGATATGCTGCATCAGAATGATATCGGAGCTGTGCTGGATTTTGTTCCGGTTCATTTCGCAGTCGATAAATACGTTCTTTTCAGATATGACGGCTCTGCACTGTATGAATATCCGAGCAATGATGTCGGTATGAGCGAATGGGGCAGCTGTAATTTCATGCATTCACGCGGAGAGGTCAAAAGCTTTTTGCAGTCATCGGCTAATTTCTGGATAAGCGAATATCATTTTGACGGCCTCAGAATGGATGCTATCAGCCGTATCATCTTCTGGCAGGGCGATGAGCACCGCGGCGTAAACGGAAATGCCCTCGAATTCGTAAAGAATATGAATTCCTATCTGAAAAAAAATAACCCCGGCTGTATGCTTATCGCTGAGGACAGCACAAGCTTCAGGGGGATAACTGCTGCACCGGAAAAGGGCGGCCTCGGATTCGATTATAAATGGGATCTGGGATGGATGAACGATACGCTTAAATATTTCAGCCTTGATCCTGCAAAGCGCAGGGAAAACTATCATAAGCTTACCTTCTCGATGATGTATTTCAAGGATGAAAATTACCTCCTCCCGCTTTCACATGATGAGGTAGTACACTGCAAGAGTACTATCGTAAATAAAATGTATGGTACTCCGGAGGAAAAGCTTGCTCAGGCAAAAGCAATGTATATGTATATGATGGTACATCCCGGGAAGAAACTTAATTTCATGGGCAATGAGCTTGGTCAGCTCAGGGAATGGGACGAAAAGAGAGAGCTGGACTTTGATCTGCTTGAAAAGCCGGAGCACAGGGGCTTTAATGAATATATGAAAAGACTGAATAATATCTACCTTTCCGGCAGCGCCCTCAATGAGGAGGATTATGAGGAAGACGGATTCAGATGGGAGGACTGCAGCAGCGAGGACAAGCTTCTCTATGCAATAAGGCGAAGCAGCAAAAAAGAAAGCATGATTGCTGTATTCAATTTCGGCAGTGAAAAGCAGAGCGGCTATACAATTGAACTGGAGGACGGCGAAAAGCCCGAGCTGCTTTTATTCTCAGACGACAGCTCCTTCGGCGGAAACAGCGACCCCTCCTCCCTGTACAATACTGACGGAAATAAGATAAGCTTTGATCTGCCCGGTTATTCTGCGGCACTGATAAAAGTCTGAAATCAAGGCAACACAGCACAAAGAACACCTTACGGCTCAGCACCACATCTGCGGCACTATCTTTGTGCGATATTGCCTTAAACTTAAATAAATATACAGGACGTCTGCATCATATCAGGCGTCCTGTTTTTTTCATGTGTCCCATTTATAGATACTGTAAAGATCATGAAGATCTATCGTTCCGTTTTTGTCAGTATCGGCTGCAAGCCTTTCATTATCTGATAATCCCGAGCCGCTGAGAATATATGTACTAAGCTTATTTACATCATTGGAATTTACATTTCCTTCTCCGGTAAGGTCTCCGTAAACTATGACCGTGATACTGTCATATCCCGGGTACTGAAATGTCCATCCCGTACCGACATTTCCGCCGGTAACGGTTCGTGACCTGTGGCTGACCGCATGATCCACGGTATTCCCGTACAATAATTCCTTCTTCAAAGCAGCAAGCGTCATGCTTTTATCAAGATATAAAAATCTGCCGGAAATATACAGCTTTTCCTTAACGGCTCCATGATCCTCTGAGCCTGAGCGCTGAGGAGGGGTATTATTTTTATCCTGTTCATTTGCAGAGGAGGTATTGCTCAGCTCAGAGCGAGTCTCCGGAAGATCAAAGCATGAGGAACAAGACCCTGACGGAGCAGTAATAACCCCATCTTCGTTATCAACAGGAACGAAACCGCTTCGGTCAAGAATGATAAGCTTTTCTCCGGAAACAGCCGCAACTGTATCGCTGCTGGAGACGAGATCATCCACAGGGACGGTCAGATCCATGCTCGCTGCAGTCAAACCATCCTCCCCTATCTGATAAACAGTATTTCCATCATATGACCATATGCCGTTTTTGCTGACGCAAGCATTTCCGTATGGAGAAGCAAATACCTTTTTATAGCCCTGCGACGCGGAAAAGGTATAGACATTTCCGCAGTCATCGCTGCATCTGCCTTCAACCGGATCGCAAACAGAAGGCACGCCCTTTCCGGGGAGCATACGTCTTTCATCAATGCTCCATGCGCTGCTGCCGCATAATGCATAAACAGAGCCGTCGGTATAGTCACAGAATAATCTGTCGATTTTTTCAGAAAGGCTTATCTCCTGAATAAATACTCCGTACCTGGTATATTTTCTGACGACGGAAGGAGCATTATCATCGACAACATAAATATTATCAGACAGATCAAATACTATCCTGTTTTCAGAGATCTGCACACGGTCGAGCAGAATGTATTTATCGGGAGAAAACTGGTTTTTCTCGTCAGAAATATATGCAGACGCCCTTTTCAGGGTAATAAAACATATCCTGTCCTTTCCGGCACAGGCAAAGGAATAATCAATGCTGTTTAGCTTGATCACTGAGGAAATACCTTTGCTATTGATATGCTGCATCTGCATCGGATCGTCATCAGAGGCTGAAAGATAAAAGCCTCCTCGGTGATCGGGAATACAGATGAATTTTCCGTCAGCCGCCCTGGTCGGAGGATCACCGCATGGGCTGACCAGAACAATTACAAGCAGGACTGAGCAGATAAGAAAAATAATCCCAGAGAATCTTTTCTTCATTATCAGCCCACCCTTCATATAAATAATCAACTAAAATATATAAAAATAAATATAATTCACTATTCATCTCTCATTCTGATTATAGCACACTTAAATTATATATTCAATCAGAATACGACATTTTTCAACTGCATCAGAGGTCTTTTTTATTCAGCGCTTATTCTGCCCGATCTGACGAAAAAAAGTACTGTATTTCTGTCGAGCGATATTTATATTCTCTCGCTTTAAAACTAAATACGTTACTGTTTTAAAAAAATGCTTGACAAATCAATAGTGAACTGATATAATATACAAGAAATCGAAAATCAATGCGCAGGTGTAGCGGAATAGGCAGACGCTCTAGCTTCAGGTCACGCCACGTCTGTGTAAAATCAATAGTTAATATATTATAAATTTTGGCAGGGTATTTACCCTGTTGAGATAAATTTGCGGATATGGCGGAATTGGCAGACGCGTACGGTTCAGGTCCGTATGAAAGCGATTTCATGCAGGTTCAAGTCCTGTTATCCGCACCAGCAAAAAGTCAGATTTTATCTGGCTTTTTTTGCATTTTAGGACATAAAAGATCCTTGGCAGACGCGTAAGTAGGCTCGTGAATTAGTAGGCTATTCTCTACAAATTCATTAATCTGTTTTTAGTGATAATCGCTAAATCAGATTTGCTAAACCTTACGCGTCTGCCAAGTTATTCGGGCTTCATTCTGCGTTTCATAGCGTCTGGTATTATTTGATCGATTATTTCCAAGTCCGCTTGCTGCTCTCCCTCACCGTCATATATTTTCATATGAGTTGTGAAGTCCGCCTGGATTCCTATTCTTATATCCAGCCCGTCAGCGGTTTCGTGAATCACTATTCTATCAATCAGCTGTCTCAGATTTGAATTGCTTACTGCTCCCTCCGCAACGATTTCCTCCATTATTCCCAGAGTGTTTTTCAGCTCAGCCTTTCGTTTTTTCATACAAGAATATCAAGGCGCTTATGGCCGACCTGAAAGCCGTTTACGCGGCTGTGGACGAGACTTCTGCATTGGAGGCACTGGAAGTTTTTGCTGAGCGCTGGGATAAGAAATACCCGAGTATTTCTCGTTCCTGGCGTGAAAACTGGCCTAATCTCAATACATACTTTAAGTTCCCGCAAGAAGTTCAAACTATCTCGTCAATGCTCTGTGCTGCCGTTTTGAGCTTTTCCTTGCACATATTTGCAAGCTCCGTAGTTGTAATGCTTCCGCCAAATTGCTGTTTATCGTATCCCATTAGTCAATATCCTCCTTTTCCATTGTGTATACGGTCGTATAAATGCTGTGCCCGACATCACTTATTTCTCCTGTGTAATGATCTCCCCTCGCCGGAACAGGAGGAGAAGGCGGACTGACCGCTCCGATATCGCCGCTCAGTACCGTCATTTTTATTATCTCCCCCGTCAGCGTCATGATATCACCGCCTTTGATATTCCGGGTATGATCCTCACCTCGCGGCATTCTATTACCCGGAAGTAATTGCTGCCGCTTTGCAGCCCGATATCGAACCAGTACTGTCTGCCCGGTATCAGCGCGCCCGTCTCAACCGGCGTAAGGTTCAGAATATATTGTCCGCCGCTATAGCTCAGCGTCTTTTCGATCACAGCCCCCTCGCTCCCCCTGCTGTCTGAAAGCGCAAAGCGGACTGTTTCATTTGCATCGTATTCATGCGGCTGTCCGTTTTCGCGTATCACTACGCCGAGATTCAGGCTGTCACCCTGTATTATCTCAAACATTTCTTTCAATTCCTCCTTGCTGTCCCGTTCATCACATTATTGATAAGCCGGTTAAGTATCCTCGGTCTCTGCTTTCCGAGCGTGATCGTAACCCCTTCCCGGCCTGCCGAGTATGTAAACTTTGCTTCGGTGATGATCGCGGTATATTTATTTCCGAGAATTTTCTCTTCAATGGTCACTTTGTCGCCGAGTTTATAGATCCTGCCGTAATCTCCCGCCGGAACGCTGATCTCATAGCTGTGTGTTTCCGTGTTATTCTCGACAGCTTTGAGCGCATAATCACGGATATCATCAACACTTTCTACGCTGACGTCCGTTGCACATTCGCGCCTGTCAAGCCCCTGCGGGATATTGCTGTTGTCCCGGTAAACGATTTCTGTAACGTCCGCACCGGTCGCGTATACAGCATTATACAGATTGTTCACGCCGTGCTCAAAACTTACAGCAGTAATATTTCCGCGCTCCGCTGAAAATATCACCCTCGGCCTGACACTCTGGTCTATGCTTTTATCAACACTTTTTTCAAGATTTATATGAATTTTTCCGCCGAGCAGCTCTGTCCGGAACCCGATACCGTCCTTCCCGGCATCGTCGCACAGCTTTGTTGTGATGTCAAGCACATTTTCAAGTCTTGCCATATAACGGTCATTGTAAACCCCTGCTCCGGGTTGACTGCTGAAGCTCATCGGCACCGCTCTTTCGCTGTCGGCGGGAGCGATAAAGTTATTGTTGATATAGTGTTCTATGCACTGTGCCGTTGTTCCCCGAACTGTATCATAGCCCTGTGTCCCCGGCTCCTGCGCATCGGGGATATAGGCCGAGACCCTGTAAGACAGTACTATCCCCAGATCGTGGCCGCTGAGTGTTATCCTTTTGTAATCATAACTCAGACTCTCGATCATAAACCAGTTTCCGCCGTAGTCGATGATCTCCCCTACCGCGAGCTTCCGGAGAATATCCGTATCAAAAGGAAGTACCATTGTAAACTCTCCCGCCCTGCTCCAGCACCGGGTAAATTCAAGAGAAACAAGATTTTCAGTAGCGAAAATGAAAAGCTCGGCATTACTTTTTATTCCGTCCGGAGAATTATAAAATTTTGCAAACATAGGATCACCCCCTCCTTTAACCTCATATGACTCCGAGGGCATAATCGTGCCATCTTATATCCACTCCTGCGACGGAACAGAGAATAGTATTGTTTCCCGGCAAAAGCCTGATGCCTCCGATGTTATAATCCGGATTGATGCAGTATGACCGGTCAGTCCCGCTGTCGTCCTTTACGGTGAACTCCTTTGTGTTGACATCGACCCACTGAGCACCCGACGGAAAACTCTGCAGTCCTATTACTGTCCCCTGCGTGACATTCCGGAAGAATGATGTATTCCCATAAAATCGTATGATCATCGGCACCTCGACCCCCGAGCCCGAATAGACCGTAAATTCCGTGTAGTCAGGTGTCTGGGCTGTATGCATGACGTTTCCTCTCTGCCACAGCGGATAGTCAGCGTAGAATGTGGTATCCCACTGCCAGACGTAGAAAACATCTGTCCGTTTTATGACCGGCATTTCCGTCGGCCTGCACCTTATCGTGTACGTTGCAAGCTCCGTCCGGACTTCAAGCGTGCCCTCGATCAGCGGGCTGAGCATCCTCACGACCCTTTCGCGCAGATCGGCGTCATCGTCAGAATCAACAAGCTTGAACCGGCACGGGATGCTCCTGCCGGCAAGATAAACGGATGATGTCTTTGTCCCGTGAGTGCTCATAAGCTGCTCGCTGCTTGATACGCTGCCCAGACCGCAGCAGTCGATTTCTTCACAATACAGCCGCCTCCCGTCAAAATCAAGCTCCCCGAGAGAATTTCTGTATTTAACTCTTTTCAGATACATTTTTTCTGTCTCCTTTTTTATGCACTGTAAAGCTTTGAGATCAGCTGATTGATAAGCTGATCGTTGGACATATTACCCTGTATGATTTTGATATTCTGGGTTGTCGAATTGCCTGCGACCTGCTGAGCCGCTGTCTGATTGCCAAGAATAAATGCAAGGCGGTCGGTAAAACTCCCGAGAGCATCCTGCAAACCCTCTATCGCCGCCGAGGTTCTCTCTTCTATCGTCCGATAGTTTGCCTGAATGTCCTCTTTTTTCTTTTCCTGCTCCCGCTCAAAATCGGCTTCGGCCTGCTCATTGAGTATATCCTGTTTTTTCCGGAGGAGGCTTTTTCTCGTCAGATCGTCTATGTGGCTGTATTTAAGCTGCGCATCGATCTTGTCGATCTCGTCCTGCCGCTTTTTATCGGCATTGTCCTCCTGCCTTTTTTTCATTACGGCATCTATTGCCGCGATCTCATCCTCCGCCGCCTTTTTGGCTGCCTCAGCCTCTTTTTTGTAGCCCTCTGTTTTTTTATTGACTTCCTTTTCAAAGGCGGCCTGTGCAAGCTCATATCCCTGCCTTCTCTGCTCCTCCGTCTGCTGCTCAGCCTGCTCGCGCTGCTTTTCCATCTCCTCGGTGATGCTTTTGTTAAGTTCAAGGATCCTCTTGTCAAGCTCGTATTCCTCGTCCTTCGTCAGCTTCATCTCGCTGCGCCACCTGTTGAGCATATTCAGCCGGCTTTCATCATCAAAGCCGTTAAGCCCCAGAGCCTCTCCTCTGTCAAGCCAGTTCAGCAGAGCCGAAAGCTGTGTTTCGCCCTCAGCATAAACGCCCATTTTATCTACCTTAAAGGATGCCTTGCTGCTGCTTTTATCTTTCTCGCTTTTTATGGCCTCCTCATAGGCGTATATCTTCTGTGCGATGGTCTCTTTTTCTTTTTTGGTCAGACCTTTGAGCGACTCCCAGTCCTTAAGCTTCGTGACCGCCGTTTTCTTGCTTATCTTGTTCCTGCTGAGCGCATTACTGAGCCAATCCAGCCGGGATTCAAGCAGACTGCTGCCCTCGCCATATACGCCCCACATATTGTAGCTGTAGGTCTTTGTCTTGCCGCCTTTTTCCTTCTCGTTTTTTATGGCTTCCTCGTAATCGTATATCTTTTGTTTAAGGCTTTCCTTTTCGGCTGCCGTCAATCCTTTGAGCGACTGCCAGTCCTTAAGCTTTGTGACCGCCGTTTTCTTGCTTATCTTGTTCCTGCTGAGCGCATTACTGAGCCAATCCAGCCGGGATTCAAGCAGACTGCTGCCTTCGCCATATACGCCCCACATATTGTAGCTGTAGGTCTTTGTCTTGCCGCCTTGATCCTTCCGGCTGTATTCGTAAATCTTTTGTTTAAGGCTTTCCTTTTCGGTTGCCGTCAATCCTTTGAGCGACTGCCAGTCCTTAAGCTTTTTGACCGCCGTTTCCTTGCTTATCCTGTTCCTGCCGAGCGCATTATTGAGCCAATCCAGCAGGGATTCAAGCTGACTGCTGCCCTCGCCGTATACGTCCCACTTATTGTAGCTGTAGGTCTTTGTCTTGCCGCCTTTATGTTCAAGATCATAGATCCTCTGGTCGATCAGGTACTTTTCCTCCTGTGTCAGGGTCAGATCCTTCCCCGCCACAAGGTTTTTTCCCTTCTGGTAGTTTTTGAGTAAGCTCAATTCCGTTTTTTCATCGATCTTTCCGAGAGATCTCGCCCGGTCGAGCCAATTCAGGGTGGCGTCAACGGGCGAGCTGCCGGACGCAAATACGCCCATGTAGTTCTTTTCCCATTTCTTATTACCTCCCGAGCCTCCGGAACCGCCCGAACCTCCGGAACCGCCCGAACCTCCGGAACCTCCCGAACCTCCCGAGCCGCCGGTAAACTTTTCGAGTTGCTCCGGTGTAACAGCTTTTTCACCGTAAGCCTTCACTACGTCCCTTGCAAGTTCCTCGGCAAATTTATCGCCATCAAAATTCGCGATATCAGCCGCCGCCTTGTTTATGCCTCCGAGCGCCTCCTGCAATTCCTTTTTGTACTTCCCGTATACGCTGTGTTCCTTGCCATCGTCATAATACATTTTTCCGTTATAAATAACGTAATTTCTGCCGTCACTGACTCCGGGATCGTATTTTTTATACACTTCCTCGCGCTTTTGGCGCGCTTTTTCAAGAGCCTTGTCAAGCTTTTCCTGCACTGCGGCCTTTGCTGCCGCAGCAGTTGTGAAATTCTGCAGGTCGATGCCGTAATGCTCTTTGTATTTTTTGATCAGTTCCGCGCTTTCATTTGTCATGTCAACTTTGAACTGACCCTGCGCAAGTTTTTTAAGCGCTACGGCACTGTTGTAATTTTCGACATCATCATCGTAATGCTTTTTCAGCCCGTCTATGATCTTCCCAACGTCCCCGACGCCGCTTATATAGTCGTTTACCGCATCGGTAAGGTCGGGATATTTTTTGATGATGCTGTTAAGGGTGCTCAGGCTTACTCTGCCGTTGTCCTCGACTTCTTTTTTTGTTTTTTCGATCAGGTTTCTGACGCTCTCGATATCTCCGAGAGCATCAGCAACGGCGTCCGATCCGGCCTTAGCCGCCTTGTCGATCTCTTCCTTGCATTTTTTTATTTCATCACGGTATTTTTTCTGTTCGGTCTGAAGCTTTCCGAGTTCCCCGACCGCCTCGTTGTATGAGCGTTTCAGCTGCTCAAAACGCTCCCATGCACCATCCTGCGAGAAATCAATTTTATGCATCTGCCTGCGGTATTCCTCGCACTGCTCTCTTGTGCTTTTGATAGCGTCCTGGTTGTGCTTCAGCGCTATATTTGCCGCCGTAAGCTTTTCTTCTAAGGAAACCTCGCTTTCAGCTGTTTTCGCCGCCGCCTTGTCAAGCTCTGCAAGCTCCTCCGCCGCCTGTTCCGCCTTATTTCCGGCGTCCTCTGTGGCCGCCCCGGTCGATGTCGTCTTTTTTGCAAACTCGCCTGAGGATTTATCCGCCGCCTGAGTGGTCTGGTCAAGTGCTTTTATCTGACTGTCAAATTCCTCGGCGGCCTTTTCGCTGCTGCCCATACCCTCAGCAATGTCTCTGATGGCAGCTGCCGCCTGTTTGCCCTGAATATAGTAGCCTGACCATTCCGCAGTCAGCCTTTTAACGGCTTCTTTCTCCTTATTCAAATAGACCTCTTTATTAGCTACCAAAGAATCGGCTTTGATACGATCCCCTTTTTTAATTGCTTCATCTATCTGCTTTTTGTAATCCTCTTCGTACTTATTTATTTTTTTCTGTTCTTCGACGATCCTTTCCCGTGCCTCCACAGCCGCTTTCAGAGCTTCATTGTATGACTTATACGCCGCCGTCAGCTCTTCCTTGTTGGCTTCAAGCACGATCTGTTCCTTGAGCTTTTCGATGTAAGCATCAACATCCCCGGTCAGGTCTTTATACGTACCGTCCTTGTTTTTCAGCTCGTCCGTGCTCACCCCCATCGTCTTTGCAAGTTCAGCAGCAATGGTGTTAAGCTCCTTTTTTGCTTTTTTTGCGTTTTCAAGCGTTTCCAGACAGTTTTTCGTCTCATCGTTCAGGTTTTTTGATGCGTTCGCAGAGCTTTGCGCTATTGCCGCATATGATACCAGACCCATTGTCACCGCGCCGATAACAGCAAGCAGCAGTCCCATAGGATTTGCCGCCTGCACGGTATTCAGCACGCCCTGCGCCGCTGCAGCCTCCTCAGTTGCGACAGTCAGCGCCTTAAAACCATTGACGACCCCCTGTACTATGCTTGTCGCCGCTAATGACGCTTTATATGTAAGAAACGCCGTCCCCGCCGCAACGACAATAGGCACAAGCGTGTCCAGATGCTCTATCAGGTTTTCGAGTGCCGGCACTCCCTGCTTCGTTATCATCTGCACCAGACCGCGAAGCGGACCCTCGCCGTCCTCATATATTTTAAGGGCAAGCTCCTCAAATGCTGACTGCATCGTCTTCAGATCGCCCGCAAGGTTATTGCTCATGGTTTTTGCCATGTCCTTCGACGTCCCGTCACACTGCCGGAGTGCATCTGTGTAGTCCGTCAAAGACTGCCCGCTTTCCCTGGCGCTGTCCGACAGTCCTTTGAGTATCGTCTGCAATCCGCTGTACTGGTTCGTGCCGGCGATCGCCTTCGCAAGCGCCGCCTGCTGCTTGTCATTCATTCCGTCGAATGCGCTCGTTACAAGCTCCAGTATCTCTGTCAGGCTTTTGAGGTTATTGTTTTCGTCAAAAATCTTTATTCCCAGGCTTTCAAGCTGTGACGCGCATCCCTTTGTGTCTGTCGCCAGTCGTGTCATAAGCGTGTTGAGCGTTGTTCCGGCTTCTCCGCCCTTTACTCCGGCATTCGCCATCGTCATAAGCGCCGCCGTGACCTCTTCAAGCGAGAAATTCATGCTTGCCGCTGTTGCCGCGCAGTTTTTATATGCTTCCCCGAGCTGTGTGACATTTGTGTTGCTGTTTGACATAGCGTAAGACATCACATCGGCAAAATGTGCCGCGTCATCAGCGGAAAGCCCGAAGGCCGTAATGTAATCCGTCACGATATCAGAAGCACGTGCAAGGTCCATTCCGCCCGCCGCCGCAAGGTCAAGCACACTCCCGAGCGCTTCAATGCTCTGGTCTGCGTCCCACCCGGCAAGCGCCATATATTTAAGCGCCTGCGCCGATTCAGTTGCAGAAAATTTGGTAGTCGCGCCAAACTGCCTTGCAGTCTGCTCCAACTGTTCAAGCTGCTCCGCGCTCGCTCCCGATATTGCCGCGACCTCAGACATACTTGACGAGAAATTCTGTCCGACCTGGATAACGGTTTTTCCGACCTGTAAAAGCTTTTGTGACAATGCTTTCAGCGTGTCAGCTGTCAGATGTGCAAGCGTCTCTTTCAGCACTGTCCAGTCCTTATTACCCTGAACGACGCTTTTGCTCGTTTCGTTGATCGTCTGACGCAGTGACGTCTGTTCCGTGCGCAGCTGTGACAGCCTGAGCTTCTGCTCCTCGATCGTCTTGTTATACTGCTCTATCTTCTTTTTGTCGTCCTCGGTCAGCTCCTTGCTTTCCTTGGTCTTTTTATTCAGCGCGTCAATTTCTTTCTGCGCTTCCTTTATTGACTTGTTACAGTCCTTTTGCTTGTAGGAATTGTCGATAAGAGCCTTATTGAGCGAATTCAGCTGATTTATAACCTCAGAAACGCCCTGTTTCAGACCGCTCGTATTGCTCGAAAATTTCACCGTCTCGTTTCTTGTTTCCGACATCATATTCCCCCTTTCACGACATAAAAAAAGCACCCGCTTTACGCTGAGTGCTTGATGATATTCTGTTTTTCAGTCATCATCAAACTGCCGCACGATAACGGGGCGCTCCTTAAGCCCCTTTGCCTCCATATAATAATTGATCCGGTCGTCTATTTCCCGGTAGGTGCTGCGCCACCATTCGGCATCGCTGTTTCCCATCTCGTCACAAAATATAGCCTTTGTATGTCCGATGCAGCTGTAATATCGTTTTCCCGCCGGCGGATTTGCTGCCTCCGGTGCTGCTCCGGATGACGGAAAGGCCTGTGCAAGAGCTTTTGCAAGCTCCGCAGCCAGGCTGATAAGGTCTCTGTCGAGCACGCTTTTTTCAAGCTCCGCGATATCCGGCATGACTGCCAAAAAATCCCGCCGGTTTACGGCGGGATAATTGGCGGGAAGCGAACACATTGCCGCTCTGGCAAACTGCAGAATATCTTCTCTTGTCCATTCTCGCGGATCGCTCATGTCCTCTACAGGCCGGTAAAGTTCCTCCAGGCATAAAAGCGCATTAAGGCAGAACCGCACCCGGTATTCCTCTCCCGCGATATGGATGATATTATATTGTCTGTCAAGCTCCCTGAGCATATCCTTTCGCCCCTTGTAATATCAGTTTTCTCAGCCGTTATCCGGCTCGGGCGGAGCAGCCTCGTAATTGATCTCCCATGTTTTCTCGATCGCAACGTCATTTGCATCCTTGACTATGCACTTGAAGTCATAGATACCGACTGTTCCGGGAGTTATCGCAGACATAGCAGTCGTTACACCCTCTCCGCGCGCCATCCATGCGTTACTGCCGCGCTTCTTGTAGTAATAGCTGTAGGTGTACGGTGTAGTGCCGCCGCTTGCGGAACCGGTGATGATCGTTGCATCGCCCACCGTGCCGGTCGCGCCGCTGAGAACGGTCGTTCCGTCAACGCTTATCGTAGATGTGTTCATCATAGCATTGCCGCCGATGAAATCAGGGTTTGCCATCCAGTTTGCGATGAAAGCCGCTCCTGCCTCGGTCGTCGGGTCAACGCCCCTCACCTCGGCTTTCAGACCCTCAACGCTGCTGCTCTGGCTCTGGAAATACGTTCCGTTTACGGTCAGAGTCGTAAAGGTTGCCTGTCCGCTTTCATTTACCTGCTGTGTCGATCTTTCATACGGCGCGAATTTCACCTTGAAATATTTGTACAGATTCACCTTGCCGTCACTGCGGTCTGTGATGAACGCTGTTCTGACGCATGGCGTCTTTTCCTTGCCGGTCGTCACTACGACGTTTCCGCTTGCTACCGTCCTGCCGAAAAGCAGAGTTTCCTCGCTCGGCAGCAGGTCGCTCACTCCGAGCGTAAGATTGCCCGTTCCTGTTCCCGTATACGTCTCGACAACGACGCCGTCGCTTGCTGCCGACTGCGTATTCGACTGGAGCTGATCTCCTATGTTTTTCAATCGTTCACCGAACTCCACGGCAGCGCCGCACGTTTCTGTGTCCTCGTCAACTATCGGCCATACAACAAGACCTCTTGCATTTA
>CADCGS010000071.1:0-8735 GCA_902801055.1 uncultured Ruminococcus sp.
AGTTAACCTGACGGTTATCAAGCGAGTTTTGTGCAGAATGACGGAAAAAGAGCAAGCAGATGTGGTGCTAAGCCGATAGGCGGTCTTTGTGCGGTGTTGTCTTAAAACAACGGACACAGCCAACAGCCATGTCCGTTGATAAATAATTATTATGATAGGTTACTTCCGGTCATTCAGACTGCTCTTTTGATTCTGCCGGCTGCTCGGATACAGCAGAGACCTGAGGCACAGTCGTGTCAGTATCCGATTCTTCTTTCTCAGGCATGGTAAGAGTCATCTTCTTCATCGTATCTTCATCGAATTCAACAGTATACTTTTTCTTCATTTCTTCATATTCATCAGCGATATCCTTCTGTCTCATATTGGTGTCGGCTGAATTTTTCCATACACAAAGACCATCGCCGCAGAAATACATTACATGATAACCGTATGAAGTCTTGACAATGCCTGTATCGCCGGGCTTGCGCGCCTTGCTGAATAGCCAGTCATTGAACTCTGTCACCATATCACCGGGCTTTACCTTTTCATAGAGGCCGCCGGTGGTTTTTGTACCCGGATCCTCCGTATATTTTTCGGCAAGCTCCCCGAAGGATTCCTCGGTAGCCGCACCATTCTGCCATTCATCAAGAATGGATTCAGCCTTTTTCTTTGCAGCCTCATCCGAGCCTTCGGTCGTTTCGGTGACAAGGATATGGCGGACGTTGCGGGTAATCGTTTCGTCCCTGTAGGACGGCTTTACGATCATGATAGCATTATATGCATTGGATTCATCAATTACGGTCGTATCGTTGACCTTGCGGGCTTCATCGAATATCCATTTGTAACATTCGTTGCTGTCGTTATATGCTACAGCCTTATTCATAGCACTCGTGACATTGGTATCAATAGCGCTGTTGAATTCCTCCTCAGTCAGGGAGGATTCTGATGAGGGAACATTTACAACAGAGGGATTGCTCTTCATGTAATTTGTCAGATAGGTCTGGAATTCCTTCTGATTCTTGGTATTTGAAAGAGCCGTCGCATATTCCTTGAGCTTAGCCTTTTCCTCATCGGTAGTCTTGTCGTTATATGCGAATGAATATACAAGGAAATCCGAGCATACATACTTTGTCTTATTTTCCTTGAATTCCTTCTCGTAATCCTCATCGGTATACTTGAAGCCCTTCATGAGCTGGTTGTTGTAATCCTGTGCAAGTACCGTTATGGACTGTATCTGCTCAACATTCTCCTTGGTCACTTCATCGCCATATTCCTTTGCGATATAGCTTTCAAGCGTCATGCTTGATTCCTTCGCGGCAGATTCCATAAGCTCAAAGTTGGAATTGATCTTATCCTTTTCCTCCTTAGTTACCTCAAGGCCTGCCTCCTTTGCGCCCTCAGAGAAAACAAGTATCTGAGTCATATAGTTCTTGGTAGTATTATAGAAATAATCATACCAGGATATCTTTTCTTCCTCGTTATAATACTGATCGTGGAGATCCTTCGTCGTATCGAAATAAGATGTACCGTATGTATTGCAGAAATTCTTGAACATATAATTGAATATATATTCCATTACAGGATAGGTTATCTTATAGTTTTTCGATTTGGCGACTACATCATCTCCGAATTTCGTTTCTCTCGAGGGCTGTGCTGATTCCGATGTCTGATTTATGTTGGAGTCTGATGCAGTGGAGCTATCATTCCCCGACTTATTACATCCGGCAAGCGGAAGTGTCAGCATAAGCGTACCGGCAGCCAGCGCTGCTGTTATACGCTTTTTTATTGTTGTTGCTTTGGACATATTTCTTACTCTCCATTCCTAATTTGAATATTTACAGGATTTTAAAAAATACCAATATAATGATAACAAAAAATATCGGATTTTTCAACAGTTATTTTTTTAAATATGCGATATTTTAAGAAAAAGATAAAATGGTATTGACTTTTCCCTTAATTATAATAAAATAAAACATGTAAATGATCTGTCAGATATCGGCGGATAAAGAAATAATCATTCCGGAGAATTATAAAATGGATAAAATAATCAATATAAAAAGATATATCTGCGGCAGAGAGGAATTCAATTTCTCCGATCTGTACCGAAAATGCAGCATCGGAAAAAAGCTCCTGCCCGTAAATGTTTTTCTCATCGAGCACAAAAAGCGCGGTAATATCCTTATCAATACCGGGTGCAGCAGTCTTTTGAAAAAGAACCCGACCTCCTTTGCAGCCCTGCTGACAAAGCACAGGCTTTCGTTCACAAAGGATGATGAGATATGCACCCAGCTTCTCAAGGAGGGCAGCGATCCGCTAATCATAAAAAAAGTACTGCTGACCCAATGTACCCCGGACTGCTGCGGAGGGCTGCCGATGCTGCCGAGGTATGAGCTTATCTCTACTGCTCAGGTAATGACGGTACACTGGCTCGCCGACCCGTCGGACGGAGTTATGAAAAGCACACTTGCCGGTGAGGAAATAAAAAAGACAGCCGCCGGGCTGTACAAGGGGACAAACTTCATCAAGGATTATTTCAAATGGGTATTTGATGTTTTCGGAGACGGGACGGTACTTGCGCTTGACCTTAGCGGATATGCAAAGGCAATGGCGGGATTCTTCCTGACGGAAAAGAATATTTTTTTCGCAGCAGATGCATCAATAGATATGACCGCGGTAGAAGAGGGTCTGGTACCGGGTGACAAGCTTCTGTCCAGGGCATTTTATCCCGATGATTATATCTCTGTCCTTGCGACGCTTCGGCACCTGCATAAGGAACATCCGGAGATACGTTTTCTGTTTTCACACAGCGAGGAGGATATCTGACCGTATTCCTTACACTATAAAAAAGCTCCGCATCGGGTCATACCATGCGGAGCTGTAATTATTTATCCGAGAATACGGAATTTGCCGATGAAGGGTATTTCCTTGACCTTTCCGGCGCGTATGTTCTTTACTGAAGTAACGACAATGAATACCGGTATCGCATAGCACAGAACCGTAAAGATGAGCATAACGATCCATCCGGCAATACTCAGACGATAGCCGTCAAATGTATTTTCAACGAATGCGATGCTGACAAGGTTCATCAGCAGACCGTAAACGATACTGCACAGAACCTCAATAATAAAGGTGAGAAGTCCCTGATTTGCATAGAAGCGCGCTGACTGACAGTTCTTGCAGAATGCATAGGGCGCCCAGAATGTAACGCCCAGTGCAGCAAGAATACAATGCTTCTTGTGTGCAGAGAAATCATTCGGATCGTAATTATGTGTGAAATCTCTGGTATCCTTTATCTGCTCTATGTAGCCCTTGATGCCCTTGGGCTTTTCCTTGGCAGGTTCATTGTGCCCGGCACCATTTTCCTCATCCTCATCGTGCTTTTTGAATACAAAATTCTTTGAATCAAAGCTCGGCTCGGCAGGCTTCGGAGGCTCCTTCTTTTCAGGTTCAGGAGCAGGCTCCGGCTCGGGCTGTTCGTATTGCTGAGACTGCTCATACTGGGGCTGTTCGTACTGCTGAGGCTGCTCATACTGCGGCTGTTCGTACTGCTGAGGCTGCTCATACTGCGGCTGTTCGTACTGCTGAGGCTGCTCATACTGCGGCTGCTCATACTGCGGCTGTTCATACTGCTGAGGCTGCTCGTACTGCGGCTGCTCATATTGCGGCTGTCCGTACTGCTGATCATACTGCCCGTACTGCTGCGGCTGCTCGTACTGCTGACCATACTGCCCGTACTGCTGAGGCTGCTCATACTGCTGTCCAAACTGACCATACTGCTGACCGTACTGTCCGTACTGCTGAGACTGACCCATAAACTGCTCGGAATACTGCTCTATATACTGCGGCTGCTGGAACTGCTGAGCAAAATCATCACCGTATTGATCATTATACCGATCGTCATAATTGTTTGCACTCAGATCAGCAAATATTGTAGGCTGTTCATCGACCTGTGCATACTGCTGACCGATAGGTCTGCCGTACTGGTCATATTCAATTTTCGGTTTATCCGGTTCCGGTGCATCCAAATCGGGCATATAAGCTGAACGGAATTCTTTTGATCCGCATGAAATACAAAACGCCGCGCCATCCGGAAGTGACGCACCGCACGAAGCACATACTTTCATAGTACCCTCCTGATATTATAATAAAAGTATTCAACTTTCTCACAAAAGCATACTTTTCGATATTTCCTTATTAATTATATTACAAATAAACCGATCCTGTCAATATCCATTCAGAATTAAAATTCACAAAAATATAATTACTGTAAAAAGCTGCCGCGAATATCTGCGGCAGCTTTGATGGTCATATGTACATTATAAAGCCCAGAGTCCGCTGTATCCTGCGACGAAATTCGCACCGAAGCAGATCTCATAGAAGCCTTCGATATTGGGATATGTGTTGTTTGCAATATCCTCTGCTATAGAATCGGCAGTAACTACTCTGACGGGAACATCCTGTACCTGCGGAAGCTCCGATTTGTTCAGAACTCTAAGAGCATAATCTACCATAGCATATGCTGTCCATTCATAGCTCTGAGCAACAAGCATCTCCAACTTGCCGTTTTCGGCAGCGTCAAATGCGGGAGTGCCGCCGCCGGTGGAGATTATTTTGATCTTCTTACCGGACTGCTCAACCGCGGCGATGGCGTCACTTATCATGCCCTCATCAAGAACAATGACATAATTGAGATTCGGATCCTTTGTGACAGCTTCCTTGATCTTTGCAGCCATACCGTTCCCTATCTCTATTGAGGAGCCGCTGAGCACCGTACAGTAGCCTGAGGAAACATATTTCTTGAATTCCTCGGAAAAGCCCTTGTAAACTGAGCTTGAAAGAGTAGAATCGGAATTGTTTATTGCCAGGGCATTGACCTTTCCTTTGTTCTTCGATATCGGCCAATCCGCCAGAAGCTTTCCGGCAAGCTCGTAATCTATCGGGATAGTATAGTCAACATAATGATCCTTTTCATCCTTGCCGACATTTCCGGCTGAAAGCACCTTTATGCCGTTAGCCTGGGTCGTCTCGATCGAAACGGCTATATCGTCCTTATTGATATCACCGTACATCAGAACGATATCGGTCTGACCGATGGATTTTCCAAGCGCATCATTATAGAACGAAGCTGTTCCATCGGATTCAGCAGCTACTACCTTGTCAAAGCCGGCGGATCTTGCCGCACTTGTAAACTGCTGTGTGACAAGCTGCGTAAAGGTATAGCTGGAATTATCCGGGATCAGGGTTATAGTTTTACCCTTTGAGATATCGCGTGCGCCGATCGTCTGGGAATCGGACGAAAAATCAGGTATATTCTTATATTTGTTTATAAATGTATTTATTTCACTGAGCTGTGCGGAAGAAAGATCCGGCTTCGATTCAACAGTGCTGATATCCTTTGGCTCTTCCTTTTTGGATTCCTCCTCCTTTGAAGCCTCGGAGCTTTCATCAGCCTTTGATGATGAAACAGAAGCCTGTTTTTCATTATCCTTGTCGCCGCACGCTGACATAGCCGCCGCCGAAACGATAATTGCAGCTGTCAGAGCTAACGCTGTGATTTTTTTCATATTTCCCTCCGAAAATAACACATACTGATATAAATTCTATACTGCAAGTTTTATTATACTTCTGTTAGCCTGATGTGTCAACAAGTATTTTTGCCGGTTTTAACAACAAAAAAACATTCTTTTTTGTATTGAATAAGCATTGCCGTCCGTATATTGCCGTATACAACGCCGCATAATAAAATCAGATAACCTCTGAAGGAGGGTTTTATTATGGATTTCAGGACAGATCTTGCTATGGAAGCCCGGGATATATACGGCTCGTCCCGCGGGATCTCAGCGGAAACGGTCTCAGTGAGCGGACTGAGGATAAGCCGGATGCATATTTATTCACCGGAAGCCGCAAGAAGCATCGGCAAGCCTGCCGGTCACTATATCACTATAGAGGGACTGCCCGAGACCGATAATTTCCGTGAGGTAAGGCGCGAAATAGAAGCGATAGCCGGTGAGCTTGAAAATCTTCTGCCGAAGGAGGGCAGCATACTTGTCGTTGGCATAGGCAATACTGAAATAACCCCCGATGCGCTCGGGCCGGCAAGCGCGGCGTCCGTCATCGCCACACGTCATATCGGCGGGGAAATAGCAAAAAGCACCGGTCTTGACAGGCTGAGAAGTGTTGCGGTGCTTTCTCCCGGGGTACTGGGACAGACAGGTATTGAGGTCGGGGAAATAATAACATCCCTCGCTTCAAGGCTCAGACCGTCTGCCGTAATAGCAATTGACGCCCTTGCATCAAGAAGTCTTTCGCACCTCGGCAGGACGATACAATTATCCGACAGCGGCATTACTCCCGGTTCGGGTATAGGAAACAGGCGTTTCGGGCTGACAAGGGACAATCTCGGCATACCTGTGATAGGGATAGGAATGCCTACGGTGGTAGACGCAGTGACCCTTGCAAAGGATATCTCCGGAGCAGATGCGCCGCCCCTCCCCTCTCTGAGCCGGACGCTCATCGTAACGCCAAAGGAAATAGATATCCTCAACCGCAGAGCATCAAAGCTTATCGGCATGGCGGTAAACTGCGCCCTTCAAAGGGAATATGATTTCGACGAGCTTGCCTGCCTCGTGTCATAAGCAGCCTCCACAGGTCATATATTTTTACCGGATCACCATATGACCGGAGGTAAAGCCATGGAGAAAAAAAATACTGCCCTGAGAAAAGCTGTTTTCGCTGCGCTTTCCGGGATACTGGTGCTGAGCGCAGCTTTCTGTACTGCGCTGCATATTGCCGGGAGCAGCATTTCGCTGCCGATAGATACTCTCGCTGCGGAAACAACTCTTTCCTCATACTTCCGTAAAACAAGATATGCCCCCGCTGAAAACAGCTCCGCCGAAATATCAGCCGAGCCTTCCCTGCCGGAGGAAAGCATCTCTCCCGCTGCGTCCGCAGCTCCCCCGGCAGCCGAAAGCTCAGCCGATACCTCCCGCAGCGCCCCGAAGACAAGACAGTTTTCCTTTTCCGCCGTCACTGAGCAGCAGATAGCTGAATATGACCGCAGCCACGAAGGAGAACAGCGATATCCCGTAGCGGAATTTTCCGTAACCAAAGGCGATACCTCCTTCGGAGCAGTACAGGTAAAAAATGCGTCCTCGCTTGATCTCGATATAAAAAAGGAGCTGGAATCCGGATGCAGCATTAAAGCTGATCCGGGCGATGAGCCGCAGGTGCTTATTTATCATACACATACCAGCGAAAGCTTTCTTGATTATGATACGGGTTATTTTTACGAAAGCTTTTATGCCCGATCGGAGGATAAAAAGAAAAATGTCTGTGCTGTCGGCGAGGAGCTTGCTTCTCAGCTCAGCTCTCTCGGGATCAAGACACTTCACGATACGACTGTACATGATTCCCCGGGCTACAGCGGAGCATATTACCGCAGTACCGATACTGTGGAAAAATATCTGAAAAAATATCCTTCGATAAAGGTCGTCCTTGATATACACAGGGACGGTCTCGGCAGCGATACCCAGCGCAGCAAGCCCGTATGCAGGGTAAACGGACGAAAGGCAGCGCAGATAATGATACTTGCCGGATATAATTACGACGGGGACGAATCATTTGATCATTGGGAGGAAAACCTCCGCTTTGCCCTGAAAATACAGGAAAGGGCACAAGAAACATATCCGGGGCTTATGCGCCCGGTATATCTCGGGGATTTCATGTATAATATGAATATCTGCGGCGGTTCGCTGCTGATAGAAATAGGCGCCGATTCAAATACAGTCGATGAAGCAAGATATTCCGGCTATCTCCTCGCTGAGATCCTCGCAAAGGTGCTCAAAGGCAGGGAAACTGACTAACAGGGCATTGACTTGTTCCCGGCATTTCCCGTTTTATTCACATTTTATAATAATAACATGAAAATATATTTTTTGGTAATAGTTTTTCTGCAAATATTACTATTCAATGAAAAGAAATAATCTGATATAATATAGGTATGAAAAAGCTTAAGGCGGTGATTTCATGAAAATATACAGAATCATCCTATCAGTTATCGCTGCACTTGCAATTGCAGCGCCTGCATATACGGCAGTTTATGCCGAAAACGAAAACTCAGAGGAACCGGCAGCTGTAAGCGTCCCGGAGGAACCGTCCCCCGCAGAGCCGGAACCGGAACCTTCGCCGGAACCGGAAACCGGAGCCGGAGCCTTCGCCTGAACCTTCTGCGGAACCTGAGCCTGAGCCCTCGCCGGAACCGGAACCTGAATCATCAATTGAACCGGAGTCGGAATCCGTACCAGAATCTGCTCCTGAATCAGAACCCTCAGCCGAATCTGAGCCTGAACCGGAGCCTTCTCCCGAACCGGAGCCGGAGCCTGAGCCTGAGCCTGAGCCTGAGCCGGAACCATCATACGAACCGGAGCCGGAGCCATCATATGAGCCGGAACCGGAATCATCATATGAAGAGGAATCCTACGCCGAAGAAGAACCCGAAAGCTCCTATGAACCGGAGGTTTCGGAGGTATCCGTTACTGATCCGTTCAGTGCCTCAGCGGGAATGAAATATATACTGCGTGAAAACGATCCGAATTTCACTCCGCAGGAAAGCAGCAAGGTCGAATTATCGGAAGAGGAAAGCTCCAGGGAAGCAGCGGCTGTCATTGATCCTGACAGCAAGCTCCTGACAGCGCCGCCGATGCCCTCGGATGAGCAGTCAACATCTGTCCCCTACAATCAGAAAAATGAAAATTTCT